>DATKAT010000219.1:0-11957 GCA_035514675.1 Acidobacteriota bacterium
CCGCTGGTGTCCTTGAAGGGATCTCCCACCGTGTCGCCCACCACGGCGGCCTTATGAGCGTCGGAGCCTTTGCCGCCGAGGTTGCCCGCTTCGATGTATTTTTTCGCGTTGTCCCAGGCGCCCCCGGAATTGGCCATAAACAGGGCCAGAAGCACGCCGACCAGAGTGGCGCCGGCCAGCATGCCGCCCAGCGCGGCCGGTCCCAGTACGAACCCGATCAGGACCGGCGTCAAGACGGCGACGACGCCGGGCAAGACCATCTCGCGCAGCGCGGCTCGCGTCGAAATGTCGATGCAGCGGGCCGTGTCCGGCTTAGCCTTCCCCTCCATCAGCCCCGGGATTTCCCGAAACTGCCGACGCACTTCCTCGACCATTTTAAAGGCGGCCCGCCCCACGGCGGACATGGTCAGGTCTCCGATCAGAAAGGGCAGAGTTCCTCCGATCAGCAGACCGACAACCACCATGGGATTGATCAGATCGATGGCGTCCAGCCCGACGGTCATCGAATAGGCCGAAAAAAGCGCCAGAGCCGTCAGCGCGGCCGAACCGATGGCAAAGCCCTTTCCGATGGCCGCCGTGGTGTTTCCAAGAGCGTCCAGACTGTCGGTGATCTTGCGGGTTTCCGGTCCCAACCCGCTCATTTCAGAGATGCCTCCGGCGTTGTCGGCAATGGGGCCGTAGGCGTCCACCGACATGGTGACTCCGACAGTTCCCAGCATGCCGACGGCCGCGATTCCGATTCCGTAGAGTCCGGCGTAATTGTAGGCCACCAGAATCGCCGCGCAGATCATGATGACGGGCGTAACGGTCGATTGCATGCCCACCGCCAGTCCGGAGATGATGTTGGTGGCGACGCCGGTCTGGCAGGCCTCGGCAATGCGTCGAATGGGAGGCCCGGCCGTATACCACTCGGTCAACAACCCGATGATGACCCCGGCCAGAGTCCCCATGAAAACAGCCCAGAAGATTCCCAATTCCAGCTCCGCCAAAGTCACGATCAGCAAAGTTCCGGCCAGCATCAGCAAAGCGCTCAGGATGGTGGAAGCCCTGAGTGCGGAGGCTGGGTTCATGCTCCGGAGCAGGCGCATCGATCCGATTCCCAGCAGCGAAGCGATCAAGCCGACGCCGGCGATAAAAAGCGGAAGCGCCATATAAAAGGTCTGATTCTCCGGTGAAATAGCCAGCACCTTCGAGGCGCCGGTTGCAGCGATCGCTATGGTGGCGATGATCGACCCGACGTAGCTTTCGAAGATGTCGGCGCCCATTCCGGCGGTGTCTCCCACGCAGTCGCCGACGTTGTCGGCGATGGTGGCTGGATTTCTAGGGTCATCCTCCGGTATCCCCGCCTCGACTTTCCCCACCAGGTCCGCGCCAACGTCGGCGCTCTTGGTGAAGATCCCTCCCCCCACGCGGGCAAACAGGGCGATGGAGCTGGCGCCCATCGCAAAGCCATTGATGTCAGCCGCGCCGATGGTTCCGCGCGAGTACAGAATGAAGGCGATCGAAACGCCGATCAGACCCAGGCTGGCGACGGAAAGCCCCATGACGGCGCCGCCGGAAAACGCCACTCCCAGCGCTTTGGCAATTCCCGAATCCCGAGCCGCCTGAGAAGTCCGAACGTTGGCCCTGGTGGCCGCCTTCATACCGAAAAATCCGGCCAGCATCGAACAAATGGCGCCGCTGAGAAAGGCCAGCGCCGTCCCGAACGTGATTCCGTAGATCAGCAAGCCGAAGACGGCCAGGATGAAGATGCCGAGAATCGAGTATTCCCGCCGCAGAAAAACCATAGCTCCGCGATGGATTTCCTCGGAAATATCCACCATCTTGGGATCGTTGACCTGGATCTTCTTGATGAAAATATAGGTGAGTCCGGCTGCGGCCAACCCGATGACGCCGAGCACGGGCAACCAGTAGATCAGTGAATTCATGGCTGTCGCTTTCCCCTACCCGTCGAATTTCAGTCCTTCGGCGGGTTCATGTTGTAGAGTGCCATGGCCGAGTCGATTCCGTTCGACAGGAATTCTTCCACGGCTTCGGCCGCTCGTTCCAGCGCTTCATCCAAAACGGCTTCTTCCGACTTTCGAAAGTCGCTCAGGACCCAATCAGTCATCTCCCGACCGGGCGGGCCCTGGCCGACCCCGATGCGCAGTCTGGGGACCTCTCCGGTTCCGAGGCAGTCGATCACCGACTGCATCCCCTGATGCCCCCCGGCGCTGCCGGAAGGGCGAATTCTGATCCGCCCAAGCTCCAACGCCGCTTCGTCGTATGCGACCAAAAGATCGCGGTTGGAAACATTCTCTCTTGCAGTCAGCTCTCGAACCGCCAATCCGCTGCGATTCATATAGGTCAGCGGCTTGGCCAACAGCGCCTCCAGACCTCCAGTCCGGGTCCTGCAGACCAGCGAGTCCGCCCCGGCGAAGTATCGGAATTCGCCTCGACGCATTCGGGCCAGCCGCTCAACCAGCATGAATCCCGCATTATGCCGGTTCCTTCGATATTCAGGACCGGGATTTCCCAATCCGACAATCAGGTGCAATAACTGAGATCCTCACAGCGAAACCCTGTCGGGCTTCCAGTCTGAAACCCCTGCCGGCCGCACCGGCAACTTCCGAAAGCGTCGATCGGCCGCGTGGATTCCATCGTTCTGCGACAACCGGCTGGAGCCCTCTTCGGCCACAGCGCTCCAGAATGACAGGGGCAGGATGCCCTGCGCTACCTTCCGGGGCAGGCGTACGGCTGTGAGCAAGGGGAGGCGACGGGATTCAGGATTCCTCTTCGACTTCTTTCTCGCCCTCCTCCTCGGCCTTGCCCTTGCGGATGACTTCCGGCTCCGCCGCGACTTCCGCTTCCTCGGCTTCTTCCTCTTCCTCCTCCTCCACGTGCGGCGCCAGCACGGTCGCTACGACTAGATTGGGTTCGGACAAGATCGTAATCGTCGAAGAATCCACTTTCAGGTCGGAAACTCGAACCGCATCGCCGATCTCCAGCTCGGAAACTTCCACCTGGATGTGATCCGGGACGTTTCCCGGAAGGCATTCCACCTCCACCTCTCGAAGTACGAGATCCAGCATTCCGCCGGTATCTCGGACGCCTATGGGAACTCCAACCGCATCGACCGGCACCTGAAAAACCATGATTTCATCCATGGCCACCACTTGGAAGTCGGTATGCATCAGCGTGCTGCGCAGCGGATCCAGTTGGTAATCCTTGATCAGGACATCGGCCAAATCCTTTCCGACCTGGATCTTGAAAATCGTGTTGTGCCCGGTGTCCGAGTGGAGGATCCGCACGATATCTTTGGGATCGACGCTCACGTTCAAGTTCTCATGACCGTGCCCATACACAACCGCCGGGATCCTTCCGGAGGAGCGCAGGCGTCGATTGGCGTTTTTCCCGAGTTCATCTCGTTTCTCGACTTCTATTACAAATTCAGCCATATCAATCCTCTCCCAGCCGCTTTAAAAACGGCTATTCTAACAGCAAACTGCCGGTGAATGCGAACTTCCGCAGGCGGAGACGGACCCGCGCGAGAAATCCGGGCTCAGACAAACAGACGGCTGACGGACGTTTCCTCGTGAATCGACTTGATGGCTTCGCTCAGCAGCCTGGCCACGCTCAACACGGTGATTTTCGGAAGCCGTTTCTCTTCCGGGAGCGTAATCGTGTTGGTTACGATGATCGATTCAAATTGCGAATCGCGAAGGCGCTCGATGGCGGGGCCCGAGAGCACGGCATGGGTGACGGCGGCCATCAGGCGCCCCGCGCCCTTTTTTTTCATCTCTTCGGTGGCATTGACGATGGTCCCTGCGGTGTCGATCATATCGTCGAGAATAATCAGGTCCTTGCCGCTGACGTCTCCGACGATGTTCATGATCTCCGCCTCGTTCTCATTGATTCTTCGCTTGTCGATGATGGCCAGATCGGCCTTTAAGTACTTGGCGTAGAAGCGAGCTCTCTCGACGCCGCCCGAATCGGGTGAAACGATGGCCAGATTCTCAAACTCAAGGCTCTTGAGGTGTTCGAGGATGACTGGAGTTGCGTACAGGTGATCGACGGGCAGATTGAAAAATCCCTGGATCTGGTCGGCGTGCAGATCCATGGTCAGAAGTCGGTGGGTGCCCGCGGCGCTCAATAGATCGCCCACTAGCTTGGCTGAAATGGGAACTCGGGGCTTGTCCTTGCGGTCCTGCCGGGCATAGCCGTAGTAGGGAATCACAGCGGTAACGCGGCTGGCGGACGATCGCTTAAAGGCGTCGATCATCAGCAGCAGTTCCATCAGATTTTCCGCCACCGGCGGACAGGTCGGCTGGATGATGAAGACGTCGCGACCCCGAACGTTCTCCAGAATCTGAAAGCAGACCTCGCCGTCGCTGAACCGCTTGAGCTTGACTTCCCCAAGAGGCACGCTGAGATGATCGCAGATTTCCTGCGCCAGCGGACGATTGGCGGATCCGGAAAAAACTTTCAGCTTCGACATCTTTAATTCTCTGGCATGGAGAGTCCCGCCCTCTTCAAGCGCCGGGCGTACTGATCTTTCGAAATCGCATTACAGAACGTCGCCTTTCCGAGATTCTTGCGGTCGCATCGCTTTTTGGCCTCGTCCAGAGACTCAGGGCTGCCCAGCGCCAGCAAGGTCGACCCGCTTCCGCAAAGCAAAACCTTGCGGCACCCGACGTCGCGCAGCTCCCGCTGCAAAGCGGAAAGGAGGGGAAACTCCTGCAGAACCGCGGCCTCCAAGTCATTTTCCAAGGCTTCCCAGTTCCCGTTTGCGACGGCTGTGTGGAAGGGCCGAATTCTAGTCTCCGCCTCCTCGGCTGTCAACTCGGACGACCTTCCGACCTTCAGCCTGGAGTATGCAAAACCTGCCGCAACTTCAAACCGAGGATAAATCAGCAGCAAGTCAGGAGCAAACTCCACGGGAGGCAGCGGGATGATCCTTTCTCCGCGCCCCCAGCCAATCGCCATACCGCCGACGAGAAAGAAAGGGACGTCGGATCCCAGCTCCGAAGCGATTTCAGCAAGCTCTCTGTAAACAAGCCCGAGTTCCCAGAGAGCGTTTAAGGCAAGCAGGGAAACGGCTGCGTTTGAAGATCCTCCGCCGAGGCCGGCGCCTACCGGAATCCGTTTGTCAAGATGTATGCGAACTCCTCGGCGGCAGCCGGTCTTCACCTGGAGAAGCCGGGCCGCCCGAACCGCCAGATTATCCTCCCCCTCCGCCACCGGGACGCCTTCCAGACTCAGTCGAATGCGGGAATCCGAAAGCAGCTCGAAGCGCAAGAGGTCCGACAGATCGATCGACTGCAGCAGCGTGAGGACCTCATGGAATCCATCGCCTCTTTTGCCCTGAACCTTCAGGCACCAATTGATTTTAGCGAATGACGGCGAGGACAGGTTCACGGAGGGGAGGGATTCCGGTGAAGGGTTATTGGTTCAAATCGTTCTCGATCAATTCGAAAAGCTTCTGTTCGACTCTTTCGAACTCTTCTTCCTCGTCGCTGGAGGACATGGATTTTTCATAATATTCCCGAGCCTTTTCGGCTTTGCCCAGCTCCCGGTACAAATCTCCCAGGTGTTCCAAGATGACCGCGTCATTGTGATTGATCCGAGAGGCCTTGATCAGGTACCGCTCCGCCTCTTCCAGTCGATTCAACTTGAAGTAAGCCCAGCCAAGGCTGTCCAGATAGGCTCCGTTGTAGGCGTCGAGTTCGACGGCGCGCTGCACCAGAGCGAGGGCCTCTTCCAGTTCCCGGTCCTGTTCGGCCAGCATGTATCCGAGGTAGTTGAGCACGTCCGCTTGATCAGGGTCCTCTTTCAGAAGCGACCGGAAAATCCCTTCGGCGGCTTCGTAGTCCTTACTGCGCTCCATGACCGCTCCCAGCTGAAACTTCAGCCGTCGATCCTGATCGGCAGAATCTTCAATCGCTGCGCGAAGCACCTTTTCGGCCTCGGCGAAACGCCGTTCGTTCAAATAAATCTGGCTGGCGACGAGGTGCAGCATCGAACGATCGGATTCTTCAATCGAATCGTCCTCGGCCGCCCCCATCAGAAAATCGATGGCCTCCTCGCCTCTGTCCGTTTCGGCAAGAGCTTGAGCGTGAGCGATCACGACATACGGATCCCGCCCCTCCTCCGCTAGGAGTTCCTGCGTAATTGCGAGCGCCCGCTGCCTTTCGCCCGCTTTTCTGAAACCGTAAAACAACCGGAGCCGGTTCTCCACGCTCGGTTCGGCCTCAACCTGTTCGCGCAACAGGGTCAGCCCCTCGTCAAAGCGGCCGACTTCCTGATACAGCATGGCGAGGTGATGACGGAAGGCGCGGCGGTCCTCTTCGCTACGCGCCGTCTCCATCAGCATTTCAAAATGGGAGATGGCTTCCTGACGCAGGCCGACCGAATGCTGCGACAGGCCCAGGTAGTACCGGGCCCCGACATGCGCCGGCTGGCGTTCCACCACCACTTCGAGCTGTTCGATGGCGCCTTCGTACTGGCGATTGTCAAAAAGCGCTTTGGCAAGGTCGAATCGCGGCTGCAGTTCCACCGGTTGCTGGGCGACCACCTGATAAAGCAGCGGGATGGCCTTCTCCACCTCCCCCTTATCTAGAAAGAGACCCGCCAGACGGTGCAGGAGTTCAGGGTCGCCGCCCCCAGCCAGCCCTTGTTCGTAGACGGCCTCAGCCTTATCGGACTGCCCGGTCTGCTGATACAGTTCTCCAAGCAGCTGCAGGTATTCGGGAATGTCGCTGCGAACGCCCAGGCCCTCTTCCAGCGCCGAAATCGCCTCCTCGACTTGTCCCACGTTGCTGCGCGCCTGAGCCTCGTAGTAGTAGGCCTGCAGCATTTCGGGATTCGCTTTTCGAAGCCTGTAAAACAGCTCCGCAGCCCGCTCGAATTCCTGGTTCTGAAAATGCAGCTGCCCGAGCGAGGACAATGCCGAGACGTTTTCCGGTTCAATCTCAAGGATCTCGCCGAATCGTTGGGCGGCCTTTTCCCTCATCGGCTCCTGCGCGCGGAGGTTAAAGTAGATTCTGCCCAGCGTCAGCCGCGCATCGATGTTCGTCGGATCGAGCTCGAGGGCTTTTTCGCACTCTTCGATTGCGCGTCGAATGTCGCCTGATCGCCAAAGAGAGCGGGCGAATTCAACGTGGAGGAAGGGGCTGTCCGGGTCCGCCTCGAGGGCCTTCTGGAACTCCAGCGCGGCCGATGCGAACTCCTCGCCGTCGTCGAACAGTCGGGCCATGCTGTAGTGAAAGTAGGCTTCCGACTCGGACTGGGCCTGCACAGCCGCGGCGCACGGCAGCAGCCACGCTGCAAGAAGACAAAAGCGGGCGAATCGACAGTTCAACATCGTCTTGCGTCTAGTTTAACCCGAATCGCGCCCTTCCTGAACGCCGCCCCCGTCCCTCAAAAGCTCAGAACCGAGAGGAACTGCGCCGTGACGGCCGACAGGTACTCCTGATCGTTCGCAAAGAAGAGCTCCAGGCCGACCAGCGGCTGGTCGGCGGTCACGACGATATAGCCGCCGAGCTGGCCAGGGAAATCTTCAAAATGCTCGCCGATCAGGCGGGCGTCCTTCCGCCCGGCTGGAAGCAGCAGCTGTGTTTGGCGAACCAAAGCTCCTTCCGCATCGAATAACTGAATCGTCGCGACGGCGTCCGCGGTTCCGGGATTCAACAGCGCCAATCCCGTCGATACGCCAAGACCCTCCGCCACGTGTGAAAACACCAGCGTGCTCTCCAGTCGTGACTGTATGGGTACGGTTGTCAGGGCGCGGCCCGAGAACAGCCGCAATTCGGAAGAACCGACCAGGCCGACCAAGTCCGCATCGATGCGGATCCAGGCGCCTATGACGTGACCTGGGTCGGTCAAGTCAAACAGATCTCGAACCCGGCCGTGCAGGCTTTCGCCGGCCTCCAGCTGCACCGGGACCGGTCCCGCCAGAATGGCGCCGTCGTCTCGAAACAGCGTAAGGTCCGCCAAAATGCCCTCTTCGGTCGGATTGACCAGAGAGAGAATGGTTTCGCTTCCGGCAAAGCTGATGACCTGGGGAACGAAAAGCGCAACGTCGGAAGCGGCGGCGGAGTGTCCCGCGACGGACGCCATCCGCTCTTCGTCGAAATATCGAGTGTTGACGATGAGCCCTTCCGGAGAGCTGAAGACGACATACCCGTCTTCGAATTCCTCGAACGACTGATTCGAAAACAGTCCGGCGACGTTCGGGTCGTCCGGTTGCGGATCCTTGAGAAATTCAGTCCGAACCGAACGCTGGGCGACCGTCAAGGTGATCTGCGCGGCGCTGGTTCCATCCGATCGAAACAGTTCCGCGGTGACGGTGGACGCCGCCAGGTTCGGATTGAACAGATTGACCTCCGTTCTGAACCCGTCGTCGATGCGGACCTCGGAGACCACAAGCCGCTTGGCGGTCCTTGCCGAGGCGACCGTGCCATCCAGCCGTTTCAAATCCATATCGCCCGTCAGAAAGAAGCTGGTCACAGGCTGCACATCGGTGTCGAAATCCATCCAACCGAAAATCACCGGAGCCCCGGGGGCTTCCAGCAACTCCGCAACGGTCTCGGCCAGTTGGAACCCGGCGGGCAGCACGATCGTTCGCGGATTCGCAAATTCGACGACATCCTCCGTCTCCGGGTCGTCTTGAAACAGCAGCCCTCCCGGCGTGAATCCGGTAATGATCAGTTCAGCCGGCTGCTCCGAAAGATTCGTGATCGCGACACCCGTGAAGAAATCCTCGTTGGAAATCATGCGGGGCAAGAAGAAGCGGTCGCTGGGGACAATTACGTCGATGGTGTTAGCATTGAAATTCAGAGCGATCATGCGCTCTCCGTCGGGGGAGATCGTCAGATCGAGGGGTGCGGACGGAAGCTCCACTTCGGCGCCACCCGCGCCGGTTCTGGTGACCGTCCCTCCAATTTCAAACAATCGCTTCAGCTCAGACGTTTCCAAATCCAAGACAAGGCCCCTGTCGCTGATCGGGGAGGCCACGTACATCCGCCTCCCGTCCGGACTGAAGGTCGGGCGGGTAAACGGTCGAAATTCACTGACCGGGGGCGCAAATCGATTCACGGTTCCTTCGACCGGATCGATGATGGCAAATTCCAGCGCGCTGATGACGACGAACCGCCCGTCCGGAGTTGCAAATGAGCCGGACGCCACTCCGCCGACTCCGAAGATGTCGGTCACCTGGCCCGTTGCGAAATCGATCAAGAAAGCCCGATCCGTAGCGAACAGCTCCGGCAAAGTGGCCACCAGGGCCGTATTCTGTCGGTCGGCGATCAGTCCGAATTTCCCATCGGAAGCGATGGCCAGAGTATTGGCGACCGTGAAGTCGTGAATCAGCTGATCCGTGCCCTGCCCGGTTGCCGGAACGATGGTTGCGATTTCCTGAAACGATGTCGGGTCGATCATCCGAATCGAGTCCGGAACCTGAACCCGATCCAGTCGGATGTTCCCGATCAACACCGCCGTGAAAAAGCTGAAGTCGGGCGCCATCGTCAGCGTTGCCGGCCGGGTGCCTCCCGGCATCTGCAGCCGCGGCGTCAACTCGGAACCTTGTTCCACATCGATCCGCAAGATCTGATCGGTTCCGGTTGAAGACACAAAAGCTGTCTGGCTATCCGCGGAAAAAACGACATTGCTGGCAACCGAGAAGAAGACCCCCTGCAACTGAACGGTTCGGACCTGCAGCGTTTCAACGTCGATCAGGGAAATCGAGCCCACCTGCGCGCCGTCCTGGGGAAGCCCCGAACCGGAAGCGTTCTCCTTGATGAAAATGGAAACGACGGCCACGGTTCTGCCGTCCGGAGATATGGCGGCCGAGGAAGGATTCTTTCCCACCGTCAGGAGCTCGATCGGCTCGCCGGTCCGTGGATCGAATACCAATACCCGGTCGGAAAAAGGCGCGGCGACGAAAGCCTTGGTGGAGTCGGGGCTGTGCACTACATTGGGAGCGAAATTCAGGTCCACCGTTCCTCCGCCCTGTCCGAACTGAGAGGTGTATTCCCTGACGTTGAGGCTGACCGGCACTTCGTTTGTATCAAATTTGAGTTGAGAGTCGATTTCGGCCGCATCGAGCGTCAGAATCCGTCTCTGAGCCGGGAGCGGCGCCGCCGCCATTAAAGTGAGTATGGAAGCCAGAAGTAGCTTTCGCATCAGTTTTCTTTCGTTGACCTCGTTGATCCTCGTCCCTGCGTCCCGATTCCCGACCTTCTCCAGATTGAAGGATCCGCCGCCGGTTCAGGCGAATCTTTCTATTGACTAGTCTAGATCAAGTTCGACCGCGATTTTCTCAATCAGACCTTTTCCCCAGAGTCGATCGATCTTTTCCAGCAGCGGCCCCTCCAGCGCCTGGACCTGTCGCTGCCAGACGGCGCCTTTTACGGTCAGCTTCAGAGTTTTCCCCTTCAGCCCGGCAACTTTCGCCTGTTCAGCCAGCCGTCGCCCCGCAACCGCCGGCCAGACCTCCTGAAGAAAAGCCAGCATGACGTGTTCATTTCCGTTCAGTGAATGCAACAGTCCGGGAAGCATCGAAGAGATGCGCTTCATGGGCGGCTCGCCTGAACTCCGAGAGTGCGGCTGTCCACCCTGAGTTCGGGATTTTCGGAAATCTCCGCCGACATTTCGATGTATTCGGGTTCGTAGGCTGAGACCCTTCCTTCCGGGTCCAGACTCAGCGTCAGCCGGCCCAGGTGGCGCCCCCGTTCGACCGTGGAAAGAAGTACGGCGTTTCCAACTTGATGGGGCGGGTCGATCCGGAATCGCCTCTCCACCCGCAAGACGGCGTACACCTCGGAGTGTTTCCGCGCGATCTCCTCAACAGTCTCGCGGTCCAGATCGGCCAGTACGATGAGAAAATCAGCCGACTGCAGGATCTCGCCTTTGATCCCTTCGATCGCCTCCCCGGGATCCAGCGCCTGAAACGGGGAATTGGGCCGCACCCTGCGGGGATCCGTCAGACCTACAAAGCCAAGGCGAACGCCCGCCTCGGGCACGTCGATCACCGCATAGCGGCGGGGCGCGGGAATTCCGGCCGACTTCGGTTCCAGATTCGTGGACACGAACCGATCCCGCAATTGCTCGTCCGCTGCGATGTCCGTCCACAAGTGCGAATCCGAGTCGATCAGGTTGACCACCTGAAGCGGAATCTCCCGGATCGTTCGCTTCATGAAGTCATTGATCTCTCTGGCCCTGGGGCCCAGAGGCGCAAAGTAGCCTCCGGCGTCGACGTTTAAAATGAAGTCGTCATGCGCGCTCGCGTACGAATTCGCAAAGCCCGATCTGCGAGCGGGCCCCCCCGTCGGCCCCTCCGGACATCCGCAAGGCTCGAATGCGCCATTGACGTAACCGCTGAAAAACAGCGTCACCTTGCGCGTTCCCGGTTCTGCCGGAACCCAAAGCGCCAGCACGAGCAGACAGGCGAAGCCGACAACTGCAAATCTGATCCGCATCCTATAGATTTTAGCAAAGTCCGCCTCCAACTGCGGCGGGGACGCGACTGGCCGGTGGAAAGGCCCTTTGGGGCCCGCCGGCTCCAGCCTTTCCCGGGTTTCCGGACAGCAGATAATTGACAAATACGCCCGGTTTGTTGTTTCTTTTTGAGATTCGGCGTGGATCGTACGACCGTGGATCGAAAGAATGATGAGACACACGCTCATTTTGAATGCTACTTACGAGCCGCTCCAGATCGTCTCCTGGAAGCGGGCCATCCGAATGCTTTTCCAGGAGAAAGTGGAAGTCGTTGAAGTGTACGATTGTCAAATCCGCAGCATTTCCCTTTCGATCCGTCTGCCGGCCGTAGTCCGGCTCCTGCACTACGTGAGGGTGAAACGCCGCTACAACCGCGTCAAGTTCTCGCGCAGCAATCTCTTCGCCCGCGACAACTTTACTTGTCAATACTGCGGAATCCGCTTCCAGAGCCGGGATCTGACTTACGACCACGTCTTGCCGGT
>DATKAT010000220.1:0-3281 GCA_035514675.1 Acidobacteriota bacterium
GGATATAGGGTGGAAGCGGCACTTCGCCCAGCCATTCGACGAGATCCCAGAACCGATCCTCTGGCTGGAAGCTCAGCACTCTTTTCCCCCCATTGGACTGCTCTTCGACCCGGCCGGTCAAGTCCCCTCGGCCGAATTCAATGAAGGCGTCCGGCTGCAACTTGCGAGCCGGACGGGACAGGACCTCCCATCGCGCCGGCGCGATCTCACGCAGCAGCAGCACTTCGATTCGCTCGTCTCGCCCGGGGCGTCGGCCGAAGAGCCGAGCCGGAAAGACCGCGGATTGATTTAAGACCAGCAAATCGGACGAATCCAGGTGTTCCGGTAGCGCCCGAAACTCGCTGTGAATCAGGGCGCCGGTCGAGCGACTCACCACCAGCAGGCGCGCCTCGTCCCGGCTCTTCGGCGGAACCTGCGCGATCAGTTCTTCCGGAAGATCGAATTCGAAATCTGACAGTTTCATTCCAATCTTGTCGGTCAGCATTTTAGCCCGGATTCTGCACGCGGGTCCGTCGTGAGGCGTCGGAGAGCGGCCTGGATGCAAGGCGCGCGACGAAGGCCTCCGCAGGCGTACTCGTGCAGTACGTCGAGGAGGTCAAGGAGCGGCAACGCAGCAGACGCGTCGCTATCCAACGCCGCAGCAGGTCGCGTGCGGGAGATGCGAACTAGAGAGCGGCAACGCGGCAGACGCGCCGCTCTCCGGCGCCGCTGCAGGACCCGCGTGCAAAATTCGGGTTCGCCGAGGCAGGCGGGACGTCTGCGGACCGCGGCCTGTCAGCGGAAGCTTGTAAGTTATGAGGGCAAGGGATGATCGAGTTAACGGGAAAGACGGCGCTGGTGACGGGCGCTTCACGCGGGATCGGACGCGCCGCAGCCCTGTCTTTCGCCCGAGCCGGGTGCAACGTCGTGCTGGGCTACCGGCGGGACGAAACCGCCGTGCGCAACGTCGTCGAGGATATCAGGGTTGCCGGACGCCATGCGATTGCAGTTGCCGGCGATGTGCGCGAAAGAAACACATTTGAGCGCCTGTTCAGCGAGGGCAAGGAAGTATTCGGAAAGATCGATATCGTGGTCGGAAACGCCGGCATCTGGAAGAAGACCCCAGTCGATGAAATGTCCGACGCCGACTGGCAGGAAACGATCGACGTCAACTTGACATCGATTTTCTTGACTTGCCAATTTGCGGCGCGTGAAATGAAGCCTCGCAGGTCCGGCAAGATCGTTCTGATAAGCTCGACTGCCGGACAAAGGGGCGAAGCGCTGTATTCAGCTTATGCGGCCAGCAAAGGGGGCATCCAGGCGCTGACCAAGTCGCTGGCCGTCGAGCTGGGGCCCTGGAACATTCAGGTCAACTGCGTGGCCGCCGGCTGGGTCGACACCGACATGTCCCGCAGCGTGTTGACGGATCCGATATTTCAGCAACGGGTGGAGGAGGAGATTCCGTTGAAGCGAATCGCGACTCCGGAGCAAATAGCCGGAGCCATCCTGTTTCTTGCGTCCGATCTGGCCAGCCACGTGCAGGGAGAAATCCTAAACGTCAACGGCGGAAGCGTCCTGTGCGGGTGAAGTTGGAGCCCTGCCCTCGGCGGTTTCGGCGTGAAGGCCCGTGAGACGCCTTACACGTCCAAGATAACGTGGGTCTCCCACCCCCCGTTCACGCTTCGCAACCAGAACTGGTGCAAGGTGACCGCCTTTACATCGGCGCGCTGCTCATGACGACTCGGATCCAGCTTCTCTCCTGCCAGCTTTGCGGAAAGCTTGTTCGTTCCGGCCGCCCGTTCGAACGCGCACTGGACTACTCGAAGCAGCAGTTGATCTGAATCCTTGTAGTAGATGATCTCCTGCAGCAGATCGAAAAGGAGCAGATCCAGTTCGGAATTCTCGAGTTCGACCGCCCGTTCGACTCTGGGACGAACCGTATCGAGTCGTCCGATCATGCAGTTCAGGGTGGCGTCAGCCGCCGCGGTAAACACTTCCTCCAAACCGTCCCCCCAGGCTTGGAACGCCACGTCGGCGGGGGCTTCGTCCTCCAGGAACCTAAAAGGCATGCTGAGCGCACTCCCTGAGACGCTGGATGATGCCTTCGCGTTCGCCGGAGACGGCCTTCCCAATAAAGACCAGGCGACTGACATCGGCCGGGTGGTCATGGAAATCGAAACGGCCGGCTACGTAGTTAAACAGAGCCCCGGAACCGCCTGCGAAGCTGACAAAGCCCTTGACTCTGTAGATGCGTTCCGACCATCGGGACGCCTCCTTCTCAAAGCATTCCCGCAGCAGAGGCCGTTCTTCCTCAAATGTAAAGGATTCGAACGGACTTTCGTGGGGATCCCTGTCGGGAGCGGTGATCTCCCTTCGAACGGTCCGCCTCAACGGCCCCAGCACGATTTCCGGGTCGACATGGGCGTGCACGGTTTCCACGACTGGCGCCTTCGGGTTCATCTCCCTGATGCGGGCACGGATGCGGGAGCGCTCCTCCGAATCAATCAAATCGGACTTGTTCAGCAAAACCAAGTCCGCCGATTCCAGTTGACTCGACAGCGTTCGTCCCCACATGACGAATGCCGCCATCGCGTCAGCGTCCACCACGGTCACCACGCCGTCCAGGGTCACCCCGGAAATGTCGTCTGAAAGCAGCGCGATGAGGGATTCCGGTTCGGCTACGCCGGTCGTCTCGATGACGATCGCATGGAGTTCGAATGTTTCGAGCAATTCCAGAATCGCCGCCTCGAAATCGCCGATCAACGAGCAGCAGACGCACCCGTCTTCCAATTCGACCAGACGCAATGATTCGCCTTCGAGGATTTTCGAATCGATTCCCACCTCGCCGAACTCATTGACGAGCACGGCGATCGGCTCGCGAGCGCTGCGCAATATGTGGAGCAGAAGCGTCGTCTTGCCGGCGCCCAGAGGGCCGGTGATCAGGGTGGCTGGAATCGGCGGATTATCCTTTGACATTTCCGATGGGAACGAATCGCGCCACCGGCGTGCTGAGACCGGCACGCTGGGTGGCTTCGACGACGGCATCAATGTTTTTGTAGGCGCCTCCCGCCTCCTCGGCAAGCCCCGCGTAGGAAGCGGCGCGCACGTAGATCCCTTGATGCTCGAGCGAGCGCTGCAGCTTGTCGCCGCGCCATGTTTTACGGGCCTTGGTTCGGCTCATTCTCCGCCCGCTGCCGTGAGCCGTGCTGAAAAAAGCGTTTCGTCCGGTTTCGGTGCCTACCAAAAGATACGAACCGGTCTCCATGCTCCCCCCGATGATGACCGGCTGACCGATGTTTCGG
>DATKAT010000221.1:0-5172 GCA_035514675.1 Acidobacteriota bacterium
ATTTCTATGAGCGATGGAAGGAAGAGATTCGACGGAACGGGGAGCAGGCGCACGCGATCCACTGGATCGTGACGGGATTGGGCGGCGTCAAGCCACGGGGCCGTCCGAAGTACGAACCGGAGGAGATCGCGGCAGTCCTGAACGAACCGTTCTATCTTGACTATCTTGCCCGCATCGCCGAGCTGGATCCGACATGGTCGTCCGAGTTGATCCACATGTATCCGACACCGCAGCAGCCGGACGGACGCTTCCACCATTACCTGCGCGTGACAATTGACGGCTCCGGCATTCGATTCGAAGCCATTGACAGCGACGGCGGCCTTCGGGACGGAGGGCGAATCGCGGACGCTCCGTCTTCATGAGAAGCTCGAGGGCTGTGCGTCGCCCCGTCGCGTCCGGAGAGCCGGCGGACTGGACCGGACGATGGGTCGGAGTCGGTCTGGGCTTTTGCGGGATACTGACCGCCCTGTACTGGACTCAAATCAGCAGCCAGTTCGTTTACGGAGAGGGCCATGCAGCGCGCCCGATCGCGGCGTTGGTGCTCAGCCATCTGCTGCTTTCCGCGGCGTTGGCGGCGGGTTGGCTCTGGTTTCGGCGGCGGGGCATGACCGTCCCCTTATGGATGGTTCTTTCGATTGCGGTCACGGCGCGAATCCTGTTGCTGCCCTCGAATCTCATCCAGGAGAACGACGTGTATCGTTACGTGCTGGACGGGCAGTCGATTCTTCACGGTCAGAACCCATTCCAGTACGAGCCCGCAGCAGTGGCTGCGCGAGGCAAGGAAGACTTCCGGCTGACCCTGCAATCCGAGGAGGCGAAGGCCGTTCTGGAAAAGATCGGCTATCCCTCCGTTCCCACCGTCTATCCGCCCGTCGCGCAACTTTCGTTTGCGGCGGGCGCCCTGATCGGCGGGTGGGACTGGAGAGGACAGAGAATTTTTTTTATCCTGGTGGATCTCGGGCTGCTTTTCGTTCTGAGCGTCTTGCTTCGAAGGTTCGGACTGCCGGAGGGATGGCTGCTTGTTTACGCCTGGAACCCCCTGACTCTCAAGGAAATCGCCAATTCAGCTCACTTTGACGTTCTGGTTGCGTTTTTTCTGGTGGCGGCCGTCCTGTTCGTGGCCGAATTGGAAAAGGGGCGAAGACTGCTCCGGCTGATTCTGGCGGCCGGCTGCCTGGCAGCCGCCGTGCTTTCCAAGCTGTACCCCGTGTTGCTGATGCCGCTGTTTCTGGCGCATCTCCGCAAGCAGGGCCTCTCCTGGCGCCCTCTGCTGCTGTTTTCGGCTACGGTATGCGGCCTGATCACTGCGGCCTTCCTGCCGTTCGCCGTGCACGGTTTTGGCCGCCTGACGGATGGGCTGACCACCTATGCCGCTCACTGGCAGATGAATGACGGCCTGTTTGCGATTCTCGATTGGGCCTTGCCATGGCCTCGACCGGCTGCGGCCGCGTTGGTGGGAGCTTTTGCGCTTGCGGTCGGCCTGACGGCGGGTTCCAGGCTGCAGGATTTAGTGAGCAGGATGATCCTGATCGTTTTGTTCTGGCTCCTGCTGACGCCTGCGGTTTATCCGTGGTATGCGATTCCGGCGCTGGCGTTGTCCGTGCTGGTTCCGCACAGATGGGTCGCCTTTCCCGTCCTCGTGCTTTCCGGCGCGCTGGCGATCTATTATTTCAGCTTCTCATTCGAATACGGACAAATGGAATTCCGCTGGTGGCGATGGGCGAAAACGCTTGAGCACGGCATCATCCTGCTGACCTTGGCGGGGGCCTTTCTGTTCCACAGGACGGGCAAACTGTCGGAAGCGCCGTAGTCAGCGTTCCGCAATGCGGCAAGTGAAGGGGGAGCGCGTGAGAAATTCGGGTTAAGGGACGGCCGCCTGAAGCGACGGCGCCAGTTTCCCCGCCAGTTCGCGCATCTCCATTTCGCCGAAGTCGTCGCCCACCAGGTATACGTAATATTCGTTTCCCTGCAGACACACGTCATGAAATCACTCGCTCCTTTCACTGATAGAAATGGAGCGATCGGCTTGGTTTATTCCAAAAACTTTCAAAGCGCCGGAAACGCGAACTGATGGAGACGCGGAAACGCGAGCGGTCGCGACCTGCGCCCTGGGACGGCGGGGGTTCGGTCAGTTCGCGTCGAATAGGTCCTTCTGCTTCGCAGGAGCATTGCGCGTGTCATCGGGGGGCGCTTGTTCCGGCTGCCCGTCGGCGGGCGCCGTCGGGAGGTCTTCGGCGCTGAGGCCAAGACGGTTGCAGTACACGGCTTCGGAGATTTCCTGAACGCTGGAAACCGCGTGCTTGGTGAGAATGACGCCGTTGGCGCTTCGACCCTTGACCAAGTGCTCATCGAAGCGAACGTAGATGTCAGTCTTGATTCGCGGTCGTTTTTTGAGCCGGACGTACGCGAAAACGCCATAACCCTCTCCAATGAACAGAATCCTGGTCTTCTTTGTTTTGCCGAGTTCGTAGCGGCGGTCGCGGGTGAATCCGCCGACCGTAAAGCGTTTCACATACGTCCACCCCGATTTGACGTCCTCATAAACCAGGTTGAATACGCGGTCTTTATCGCGGGGCCGAAAGACCAGGGAGCGCACGATATTTTCGCCGACGTAGCGTCGTTCGGCGACCCGGGTCATCAGCAGCCCGCCGTCCTCCAGGATCGTCAGCACGTCGTCCAGGGGGGAGCAGGAGCCGACCTCCTGCGCGTCTTTCAGATCGGTGCCGACAAACCCGGCCCTGGGTTCGACAAACAGCTTTTGCGTCCGCTCCACCACGGCCGCAGCCTGAACCGAATCGAAGCTTGCGATCTCGGTGCGCCGCTCTCGCCCCTTTCCGAATTTCTCCAGTTGCCGGTCGATGTAGGCGATCGTGTAGCGCGTGACGTTTTTCAAATGCTTCTCGATGCGGGAGATCTCTTGGTCGATCTGCTCCAGTTCCTCTCGCGCCTTTGCGGCGTCCCACGCGCTGATGCGCCGGATGCGCACTTCAGTCAGGTAAATCAGGTCCTCTTCGGTGATTTCGCGCCGCAGCATTTTTCGAAACGGCTGGAGTCCGCGCTCGATCTCGCCGAGCACATCCTCCCAGGAGACGCACTTCTCAATGCGCAGGTAGATCCGATTCTCCACAAAAATCTGAACCAGACTCCTCAAATGCCACTGTCGCTGCTGCTTTTCCAATTGGATTTCAAGATCGCGTCGGAGGAGTTCGCGGGTTCGTCGGGCGCTGTCGATCAGGAGCTCGGAAACGGTCAACGCCGCCGGGTGGCCGTCTCGGATCACGACGCAGTTCGAGGCGAGGCTGATCTCGCAGTCTGTAAAGGCGTACAGGGCGTCCCGCGCCTTCTCCATGTCGACGCCCCGCTGAAACGTCACGACGATTTCCACGCGGGCGGCCGAATTGTCCTGGATATTGGCAACCTTGATCTTCCCCTTCTCCGAGGCGCGCAGGATGGAATCGATCACCGACTCGGTCGTGGTCCCGAAGGGGACTTCTCGAACGATCAGCGATTTCCCTTCCTCCGGTTCAAGGCGCGCTCTGACCCTTACGCGAGAACCGGGAGCGCCGTCCTGATAGTCCTGCGCGTCCATCAGCGCGCCGGTCGGAAAGTCGGGAAGCAGGTGGAACGGCTCTCCCTTCAGGTACGCCTTTTGAGCCTCCAGCAGTTCGATGAAATTGTGAGGGAGAATGCGGGTGGTCAGACCGACGGCGATCCCCTCGGCGCCCGTCAGCAGCAGCAGGGGAAATCGGACCGGCAGCGCCAACGGCTCCCGGTTTCTACCGTCGTAGGAAAGCTTGTATCGGGTCAGGTGCGGCGCAAACGCCACTTCGCGGGCAAACGGCGTCAGGCGCGCTTCGATGTATCGAGCCGCCGCGGGAGAATCGTTGGTGACCGGATCGCCCCAGTTCCCTTGAGTGTCGATCAGAAAGCCCTTTTGACCCAGTCCGACCAGTGCTGAAAAAATCGACGCATCGCCGTGCGGGTGGTATTTCATGCAGTGGCCGACCAGGTTGGCCACCTTGTTGAATCGACCGTCTTCGTTTTCCCACAGAGAGTGAAGGATTCTGCGCTGCACCGGCTTCAGGCCGTCTTCGATGTCGGGGATGGCGCGGTCGGTAATGACGTAGGAGGCGTACTGCAGGAAATATTCTTTGTAGGTGTCCTCGACTCCCAGAGCTTCTTCGGCAGAGGGGACGAAAACTGAGTCGGACGAGTGGTTCCCTTTGCTCATGACGGAACTGCGTCCTCCACCAGGTCGGCGGGCTCCACAATCAGATTGGAGGTAATGAAATCTCGCCTGGCCGGCGTGTTTTTCCCCATGTAATACTGCAGGACTTCCCGGATTTTCATCCCTTTGGAAATTTCCACCTGGTCAAGTCGAATGTCTTCGCCGATAAACTGGCCGAATTCCTCCGGTGAAATCTCCCCCAGCCCTTTGAACCGGGTGATCTCCGGGTTCGATCCCATCTCGGCGACCGCTTCAGCCCGTTCGGCTTCGCTGTAGCAATAGCGGGTGATCTTCTTATTTCGCACCCGGAAGAGCGGGGTCTGCAGGATGAACAGATGGCCTTTTCGCACCAGCTCCGGGAAGAACTGCAGGAAAAACGTCAACAGCAACAGCCGGATATGCATGCCGTCCACATCCGCGTCTGTGGCGATGATGACCTGATTGTATCGAAGGTCGCCCAGATCCTCCTCGATTCCAAGAGCGTGCTGCAGCAGGTTGAGCTCCTCGTTTTCATAGACCACCTTTTTGGACAGGCCGAAGCAGTTCAACGGCTTCCCCTTCAGCGCGAAGACCGCCTGAGTCCGCACATCCCGCGCTTTGGTCAGGCTGCCCGAGGCGCTGTCTCCCTCGGTGATGAACAATTGGGTGGCCTCGCGCAGTCGATCCTTGGGACTGTTGAAATGCTGCTTGGAGTCCCTGAGCTTCTTATTGTGTATGTTGGCCGTCCGCTGGCGTTCCCGCGCCAGCTTCTTGATGCCCGCCAGTTCCTTTCGCTCCCTCTCGTTCCGCTTGATCTTGGCCAGAATCCCGCCGGCCGTTTCCGGGTGCTTGTGAAGGTGCCGGACCAGCGTGTCCCTCACGAAGTCGACCAGCCAGGAGCGAATCGTCGGACCGTCCGGACTGACATTGGAGCTGCCCAGCTTGGTTTTGGTCTGCGATTCGAA
>DATKAT010000222.1:0-7912 GCA_035514675.1 Acidobacteriota bacterium
GAGCGGCTGGAGGGCTTCTGGTTCCACCAGAATCGCATCATTCTGAAATTCGCCGGGCGCGACCGTCCCGAAGACGTTCGCGAATTGATCGGTTGTGAGATCCGCGTGCCTGAAGGAGAGCGGATGAAGCTGCCTGCCGGCGCCTACTACGACGACCATTTGAAAGGCTGCGCGGTCTGGGAGCGGCAGGAGCGCCTCGGCCACGTCGTCGATCTGTTCAAGGCCGGCGATGCGGCGGCCAATCTGGTAGTGCGAACGCCAGACGGGCGGGAACTGATGATTCCCATGGTTTCCGAAATCGTTCAGGACATCGATGTGACCGAGCGACGCATCCGGGTTGTATTGCCCCGGGGTTTGCGGGAGCTGGCCGCCAAACCCATCGGCAAAAAGGGCTCCGGCGGGAACGCGCGGAAGAAATGAAGATCGGGATTCTGACGATTTTCCCGAATTTCTTCGACGGCGTCTTTCAATTCGGCGTGGTCGGCCAGGCCCGGAAAAAATCCCTTTTGCAGATCGAGATCGTAGACTTGAGGGAGTTTGCGGAAGACAGTCACCGGACGGTTGACGACCGCCCTTACGGCGGCGGGGCGGGAATGGTGATGAAGCCGGAACCCTTCTTCCGCGCAGTGGAGAGCCTGACTCGAGCCGAGCAGGAGGCGTTTCACATAGCGCTGTTGAGTCCATCGGGCGCGCAATTTGATCAGAGAAAGGCAAAAGAGTTATCCTTGAAGACCCGACTGCTCTTGCTGTGCGGCCGTTATGAAGGGGTCGACCATCGGGTGGCTGAACGCTTGGCCCACGAGGAAATCTCAATCGGAGATTACGTGCTTTCAGGGGGTGAGTTGGCGGCCGCCGTCGTGGTCGACGCCGTCGCGCGACTGATTCCGGGAGTCGTCGGCGAGGGGCAGTCGGTCTTGAAGGATTCCTTTATGGAAGAATCCCTGGCGCACCCGCAGTTCACGCGTCCGGCCGATTTTCGCGGATGGAGGGTTCCGGATGTGCTGCTTTCAGGGGACCATGAGGCGATTCGCAAGTGGCGAGAAGAGCAAGCTCTGCAGCAAACTCGCAGAAGGCGCCCGGATCTGTTGACCGAATCGAATGCGGCCGGCGAAGGAGAACAGTCATGAACTTGATCGAGCGAGTGGAACGAAAGTATATGGAGAAGGAGCTGCCTTCGTTTAAGGCAGGAGATACGGTTCGCGTCAACGTCCGGATTCAGGAAGGGGACAAGTTTCGAATACAGGCGTTCGAAGGCGTCGTCATCGGCAGAAAGAACAACGGCGTCCAGTCGACGTTCACGGTTCGAAAGGTCTCATTCGGATACGGAGTGGAGCGGGTCTTTCCCCTCTACTCCCCGATCATCGAAAGCGTCGAGAAGCTGAAGAGGGGAAGGGTCCGGCGCGCCAAGCTCTACTACCTGCGCAAGAGGAAAGGCAAGGCGGCCCGCATCCGTGAAATTCGATAGCGGCGCCCGGCCCGCACGGCACTGCGCCCGTTCCGCGGCGGGACGCGGGCGAGGAAATTCGGTCCAGGACCGATTTGGGAGACTTTCGGATCGGAGGAATCTGATAAACGATGTCCCCGCGGTGACCTGGGTCACTGCGAAATCACACCCGTCCTGATGGATAATAGGGACGTGGACTTTCGGATGCAGGATAAATACGAGACCTTGCGGAATGCCGAGCGAATGGTGCTGGGGCGAAAGCTCGGTCAGGCCATCCGCGAATACGAGAAGCTGCTTCAGTCGGCTGGAGACGACCCCGGCGTACTCAACACCCTGGGCGACCTACTGTTAAAGGACGGGCGCAGGGACGAGGCTCTGCGGCGATTTCGCAGAGTGGCCGACATATTCGTGCAGGGAGGCTACAGCGCCAAGGCCGCAGCGGTCTGCAAGAAAATCCTTCAGGTCAACCCCGTGGACGCGGAAACCAGCGGCCTTCTGGTGGAGTTGTACGAGCGTCAGGGAATGGTTCCTGAGGCGGTCCGCCACCTTGAGGACTTGTCGGCCCGATTTCGAACCTGGGGAAAGCTGGAGGAGGCGCTCCACGTCCAGGAGCGAATTCTAAAGATCGATCCGGATTCCCCTCGCCATCTCCTGGAGGCGGGCAGACTCTACTCTCATCGCGGCGAAAGCTCCCAGGCCGCCCGGTTGTTTTCACAGGCTGCTGTAAGATTTCTGGCCGAAGGAAAGCCGGATGAGGCCGAGAAGTCGCTGCACGAGGCCCAGCGTCTGGAGCTGGGCGGTCCTGAAATCGAGGATGCGCTTCAGTCTCTTCAGAATGCCGCAGACCGGGACGTCGCCGGCCAGGATCAGGCGGAGGTCGAAGGAGCCGAATCGGCCGCTCGGGAGGCCGGCGATGCGCCCGCCCGAAGCGATCATCCGACGGAAAAGGCGCAGGCAGGTGGTTTTGAACTTTCTCCCGAACCCGTTCAATATGATTCCGAGGAGGGCGACTCCGGCGGATCAGGCAAGTCTGCGGTCAATGGAGCGGATCGAGTCGAATTGCAGCGCTTCGACGACTTTCTGCGTTCAGCATCCGGGGAGGAATCTGAATCGGAAGACTTGACGCAGGAGGGCGTGTCGGGCCTGTGGAGCGCCGAAGAAGCCGACGAAGACGACCTGGACTTCGCTCAGGAGAAGCCTTTCGAGCCTCCGAAAAAAGGCGCAGCGGAGCAGGAGGAAGTCGGCCCGTTCGAAGGTTCGCTGGAAGATGCGTTGCAGGAGGCCGATTTCTATCTGAAGCTGGGATACGGGGAAGAGGCGCGCAGGCTGCTGTCCCTCCTCGTTCGAGAATTTCCTGAGGACGAACGGGTTCTGCGACGCGCGGAAAAGGCGATGGTCCCCGTGCCGCAGGCCGCGGCGAGCGAATTTTCCGCCGCGCCCGCCGATGAGGCCGGAGGCGTCTCCTTCGATCAACAGATCGATCGGGCGCTCGATCAGCTTTTCACCGACGAGGCCGACGATAGGACGGACGAGATTCTTCGATACGACGTTGCCTCCGGCGGCGAGGAAACGTCCGAGGAAGATCCAAAGGCGCATTACGAGCTGGGCCTGGCGTACAAGGAGATGGGCCTGCTGGAAGACTCGATTGAAAAATTTACGGAAGCGTTTCGATTATTTGAAGACGATCGGAACATTCCGCACAAGATCCTATGCTGCAGCATGCTGGCCAGTTCCTTCATCCGTCTGGGCGAATATGAAAAGGCCAGGGATTGGGCCGAGTGGGGACTGGAGCTGCCCGAAATGAAGGATTTCGAGTGGAAGGCGCTTCTTTACGATTCCTCTTACGCCCGCGAAAAGCTCGGGGAGCTGGAGGTGGCGCTGCAGGGTTACCGTCAGATTCTGGAAAAGGACTCCAGCTATCGGGATATCGAAGAACGAATCGACATGCTTTCCGTTCAGGTCGATGCTCAATAAGGTCTTCTTCTCTGTTTATGTGCTCTTTTGCTTCGAAATCGGAATCTTTCTGGTCATTTTCCCGTGGATGGAAGTGTGGAGACACAATTCACTGCTGCAGCTGTACCCGGGGCTTCAGTCGATCTTTCTAAACAACTTCTTTCGAGGGGCCGTTACCGGGCTCGGCCTGGCCAACATCATCATTGGAACCTGGGAAGTCGCGAATTTTCGATACTATTTTAGGAAGGCTTAACCTCCGCTTTCCCCTGCGATACGCAATCTCCGACAGGTCGTCGTTCCCGGGTCTGACTCATTCGGAATATCTGAGGCTCCTATTCGAGACGAGCGCAAACCTGATCCAGCTTCGGGAAAAGGATTTGACGATCCGCCAACTCAGACCGCTAGTCCGGCAGGGCGTCAAGCAGGCTTCCGAACGCGGAAAAATCTTTCTGGTGAACGGCAACGCCCCGTTGGCTCTTGAGGAAGGCGCCGAGGGGGTCCACCTGACCTCCTCACAGTCGGTCGCCGAGGCCGTCCTGCGGCGTCGAGAAGCCGACCAGCCGGAATTTCTGGTAGGCCGCTCGGTGCACTCGGGGGACGCGGCGCGGCAGGCGGCCGAAGAGGGCGCGGATTACCTGTTGCTGTCTCCGGTGCTGCGGCCCCTTTCCAAGAAGGATCGGAGGGCCCCGTTGGGAATCCGGACCTTGGAGCGGATCGTTCGGGAAGTTCCGGTCCCCGTATTTTCACTGGGAGGGATGACGTTGGATCGCCTTCCACTGATGGAGTCGATCGGCGCGGCCGGCATTGCGGGAATTTCCTGGGCCTCCCAAGAGGCGACTAAAAGGCTCCAATCACCAGCGCAGGAGTGAGAGCTCGGAGCTGAACCCGGGTCCGAACGCGGCGCAGAGCCCCCAATCTCCGCTCTCCGCTTCGGCGGCCGCCAGGAATCTCTCAAGAACGAACAACACCGTCGGCGCCGACATATTCCCGAAACGGGCCAGCACGTCCCGGCTCCAGCGAAGTTGTCCTTCTTCGATTCCCAGGCACTTCTGATAGGCCTTCAATATCTTGCCGCCTCCCGGGTGCAGGACGAAGTGGCGGATAGCGCTCAACGAGACGCCATTCCGCCGCAGCAGCGGCTCCACCGCCTCTCGGAAGCCCTGCTGGATCATGAATGGAATTCTCTTGGAGAAAACGACCTGAAGGCCTCCGTCGGTGAAATTCCAGCCCATCGCATCCAGGGTGTCCGGCCACAGCCAGCTCCGCTCATCGACCAGCGCGGGTCCATCGCCGAATTCGCATGAGGTGATCAGAGCCGCCGCGGCGCCATCGGAAAAGAGGGATGCGGCTACGAAGTTGCTCTTGCCGAAATCCTCTTCCTGAAAGGTCAGCGAGGAAATCTCGACGGCGACCAGCAGCACCGTCCGCTCCCGGGCGCGGCAGATTTCAGCCGATCGCGCCAAACCGGCCGCGCCTCCGGCGCAACCGAGACCGAACACGGGCGTTCGGTGAACCGAAGGGGCCATGTTCAGGGAGTTGATCAGCGAGGCGTCGATGCTGGGAGTCGCCATTCCGCTGGACGATACGAAGACGACGTGATCGATGCGGAGCGGGTCGACCTCGGCTTTCTCCAGGCAGCGAACGATCGCTTCCCGGCTTAATCGAAACGCCCAGCTCTGATATTCCCGATTGCGTTCGGCGAACGAGTGAGAGCGACGCAGCCAGCTGAGGGGCACGCAGAAGTGGCGATTCTCGACTTCAACGTGGTCGAAGACCGCCAGCAACCGGTCCACCTCCGTCAGTTTCCGGGAAAAGTGGACTCGCGCCGCCTCCCGCAGCTCGTCCTGCGAGACCGAAATCGGAGGAACGGCGGCGCCGATGGATAAGATTCGGGGGGCCGGTCCTGACTTTTCTTTCATGAACTCCTGCAGTGCGGATCAATGCAAGCGCGCGGACGCCGTGATTTCTCCGAAGTCAGCCCGCCAGGCCCGGCGTTTTACGGTTCCACCGGGGCGCCCAATCCGTACAGCGATCCCTGGAAGGCGGTTTCAGTCGCCTTGACCGCGTCACGATACTTTCTGGTGAGCTCCCCGACCTCCCGCTCTCGAACGAATTCTTCCAAGCCATTCAGCCGCGGAAGAAACTGTTGGACCTTCCGATTCAACTCTTCCAGCGCCTTGCGGATGTCCTTCTGAGTCGCCATGCTGCGTGTGGCCTGTTCGTCGATATTGACCATCGCGCTGTTCAGGGCCCGCGAGTACGCATGCAGCAGATCGGGGTAGGTGAAGTATTCGAGCGGGTTCGGCTCTTTTTGAGTCCACTCCTGATCCTGGCGACGCCGCTCGATCTCTTCCAGTCGGTCTGAGGCGATCTCCATCAGGACCTTAACCCTGTCGGTGATCTTTCTAGCGTCCTGGACCTTTTCGAACTCCTCCAGCGTGAAGCGGTCGATGACTTCGAGTCCCTGCGCGCCGACCGCGCGGGACGGAGCGAACCCGTGGGCGATCGGAAGTGGCGCGGCCCTTCCTTCCGACTCGATGAGGCCCTCGCCGAAGAGCTGGCTCAACAGGCGGGCCCGCAGCTCAATCAGCTTCTCCCGGATCTCCTCGAAAGGCCGCCGCTCGTCAAAGGAGAACGCCAACTGCATCCTTTCCAGATCGTCGATGGTTTTGCGGAGCATGATTTCCAGCCGTTTGACCTCCCGGTGCCGCAGCTCGCGCTGATCTTCCTCTTTTTCGGATTCCTCCAGGGCGGCGTCCGCCAGCACGCCAACCTCGCTCAAGAGCCGGAGCATGTGCTCCGGTTCCGCGTGTGGCAAAAAGATGTCAAGCTGTTGCAACTTGTGCTCCATTGCTCTGCGCAGAATCCGGATGCGGTTCCGGTAGCGGGACTCTTCGATGAATCGCTCGTACTCCGAGCCGGGCAGAATCGTCTCCAGCTTCAGCTCGTCGTCGCTGGCTGACAAAAAGCCGGCAGGGACCAGAATTCCGAACAAGATTGCGAAAACCCAATTCTTACGTATAGAGATCACATCCTTTCAGGCGCCTCGATTCCCAACAGATCCAGCACTGTCTGCAGGCCTCGCCTGGCAGTGTCCGCGACTGCAAGGTAATACTCCTTCCGCAGAGCGTCCCGCTCCTTGAGAATATGGTGGCGGTGGTAAAACAAATTGAACTGCTGCGCCAGAGAAAATGCATGTTTGGCCACGTTTGAGATCTCCAGAGTGGAAATCGACTGCTGGACGATCTCTTCGGTGCGTGCGACTTCCAGCAGCAGCGCCCAGATTTCATGGTCCGCTTCCAGCTCCAACGTTGTCGAATCGAATGGCCAGGCCTGGGAAATGCTGGATCGCCAGTTCTTCAGATCCCAGCCGGCCACCTGCTCTTCGAGCCGCCGGAAAATGTTTCCGGACCGGACCATGGAGTATTGCAGATAGGGGCCGGTCTCCCCTTCAAAGCTCAGCGCTTCCTGAAAGTCGAAAGCGATGACGGAATTCCGGGTGAACCTCAGCATGAAATACCTGAGCGCCCCAATGGCGATCTGGCGCGCAATCCGCTGCTGCGCCTCCTCTTCCAGATCGGGCTGGCGTTTTTGGACCTCCGCCAGGCTCTTTCGCTCCAAAGCGTCGATTAGATCGTCCGCTTTGACTCCCAGACCCTTCCTTCCCGATACCTCTACGTAGGGGCGGACCTTTTCCTCGTCTGAAAGCTCAATGTCGAGCGCTTCGCAGCAGGCCGGCGAAAGAGCGACCATTTCGTAAGAGAAGTGGATGGATCGATCCGCCTGCTCCCGGTAGCCCAGGCTGCGCAGCCCCTGGACCACGACTCTCTGCAGATAAGATTGGCGAACGTCGATGACGTTGTAAACCAGCTCTCCGCGGCCGAATTCCGGCGCCTCCGGCTCCCCCTTCGTCGTCGATATCCAGACCGAAGGGCCGTTTTCGTACTGGCAAAAGCGCCTGTACTGAAATGACTTCGTCAGCAGCCCGAATTTCCATAACTGGTAGGCGATGTCCTTGCCTACATAGGTGACCGTTCCATTGCTGCGCACGATGATCTTGTTTTCGTCACGCCGGCCGTCCTCGCCCGGAAGGCGCATCACCCAGCAGCCCTGCTGCGGCCCTTCAGTGACGAATTCGATCGCCTCCCGCTGCTTCAGCCGCTCAAAGGCCTCGTCCCAGAAGCGGAGCTGCAGGATCTCGCTCTCCCGGGGCAAGACGTCGTAACGAACCGCGAGGCGCGACATGGTCTTCAAGTGGCGGCGGACGATCCGATCGGCAATATGTTCGGCCAGTTCGGCGACCGGCCCCGTACCGATCTCAATGGCGTGAAGAGTTTCCATGCGGAGATCCAGCCGCGAAGGGTCCTGCCCGAACCAGTCCGAGACTTCGGCGTACAGATCCCAACAGTAGTAGTCGAACGGATCGGGAATCGAGTAGACTTCCTGCAGGGTCAGATCGCGCAAGTGGCGAAAGCCTACGACCACGTCGGCGACCTGAACGCCTGTGTTGTCGAT
>DATKAT010000223.1:0-4440 GCA_035514675.1 Acidobacteriota bacterium
GAGCGGCTGCGGCGCGCCCTTTTTCGACTGGGAAACTCCAGAGTTGCGGCATTGCTCGATTTCGCGCCCTCCGGTTCCTGCGAACTGTACGTCGATCCTTTTGAAGTGGTGGGCGGAAAGGATGGCGGCGATTACGACGCAGTCTTTGCAAGATTGGAGAGCTTGCGGCAGAAATGCGTGCTGGTGGGTTCAGTCTCCTACGAAGCCGGAGAGTGGATGGACGAATCGACTTCTCCCCCGTCGTCCGAAACTTCCCCCTTTCCGGGGTGGTTCGACGCCTATCGGGAACCCTGTGCGCTTAACGAGGACGATCCGTCTCTCCAGGAGCAGCTGTTTTCATTGGAGCGTTTTGAAGCCGATCTTTCCCGGGGGCGATACCTGAAGAGGGTGCGGCGGATTCTTCAGGAGATCGCCGCCGGCAACGTCTACCAGGTCAACTTCACCTTCCGACTGCGATTCGTTTTCCAAGGAGATCCGCGGTCGCTGTTTCTGGCCCTGCGGCGATCCCAACCGGTTTCGCCAGCCTTCCTACTGCGCCGAGGAGGCGACTGGACGCTCAGTTTTTCGCCGGAACTGTTCTTCAGCGAATCGAAGGGCCTCATCAAAGTGCAGCCGATGAAGGGAACGACCCCGCGGGGACGATTTTGCGAAGAGGATGAGGAGCGCGGACGCCGCCTGCGGCTGGACCCGAAAAACCGTGCGGAGAATCTGATGATCGTCGACTTGATGAGAAACGATCTGGGACGAATCTGTCGTACGGGCAGCGTTCAGGTCGAGAGCCTGTTTGACGTTCAAAAGCTTCCGACTCTCTGGCAGATGACGTCCAGCCTGCGGGGGGAGCTCCGCGAGGAGATTTCATTGACCGAAGTCTTTCGAGCCCTTTTTCCGCCCGGATCGGTCACCGGCGCTCCCAAACTGGCTGCCATGGAGCGGATTCGCGAGCTGGAGGGATCCCCTCGAGGCGCCTATTGCGGCGCCCTCGGGAAGATGGATGCCTGTTCCAGCCTCTTTAACGTCGGAATCCGGACGCTTCGCCTCTATCGGGCGGACGGAAAGGACGCCGAAGCGCCTCCCGGCGGCTATCGCGGCGAACTCGGAATCGGAAGCGGCATCGTCGCCGACTCGGATCCGGCTTCCGAATGGGAGGAGGCCCAACTGAAGCGACGGTTTCTTTCGGCGCCGGCGCCCTCTTTTGAGCTGGTTGAGACCATCCGATTCGACGAGGGGTTTCATCGACTGGACGAGCACCTTTCTCGCATGGCGCGAAGCTCCCGCTATTTTGCATTCGAATTCGACGAGCATGTCGCCCGGCGGTTGCTGCGCGCTTCCGTCCGTTCCAAGACGTCGCCACAAATGGTCCGGTTGCTCTTAAATTGGTTCGGCGAATTTCGCGTTGAGACCTCTCCTCTTGAAGACCTGAATCCGCCGGTTCGCATCGGCTTTGCGCACGAGCCGGTTGATTCCAGCGACCCCTTTCTGTTTCACAAGACGACGTGGCGGCCCCTTTATTGCCGGGCGCGGGAAAAAGCCAGGCAAGCGGGGTTGTGGGATCTTATCTTCGTCAACGAACAAGGCGCTGTCACGGAAGGATCGATTTGCAACGTCTTTCTCCGAATGGCTGGAAAGTGGCTGACGCCCCCGCTGACCGCGGGGCTGTTGGACGGGGTGATGAGACGGCGCCTGCTGGTCGAACTGAATGCCGAGGAAAGAGAGTTTCCGGCCCAATGGCTGATGGATGCGGAGCGGATCCTCGTTTCCAACTCCGTCAGGGGAGCAGTCCCCGCTCGCTTGGCCGTAACTCGAAAAACCGGCCAGCTGCTTCGCAGTTCCTGATCGAAGGAACGCTGCGTTTCAAAGCAGAAGGTAGGACCGGCATCCCTGCCGGTCATTTCCGAATCGCCGGCCTGAGGCCGGCATCCACAGATCAAGCTTTAACCCGCATTTCTCACACTGCTTCTACTGCGTCGACGGATAACGACGCGCCTGCTGCGTTGTCGCTCCTCGGCCTCCTCGACGTACTGCACGAGTACGACTGCGGGGGCCTTCGTCGCGCGCCTTGCATCCGCGCCGCTCTCCGTCGCATCGCTACGAACCAGTGTGAGAAATGCGGGTTAGCTCACGCCCAGCGGCTTCTCTGCCGATCCCAGTGCACCATTTTGCTGTCGAACCAGGATTGGTTGGCGCCGATGGCGACAATCGTCACATCTCCCCCCAGTTCGGCCGGACAATGAAGGTCGGACTGGCCGCGAATGGCTTCATGCAGGTTCTGGTGATGCAGGAAGATGTTCTCGCCCCCGGACTTCTCGTGCGCTTCGATGACTTGCCCGCCTCTCTGCTCCCGAATCTCCCAACCCTCGGAGGTGAAGACCAGAGTGGCCTCAGAGCCCCGGATCATGTGAGGGTTGGGGGTCTGATTGGCCATTGCGCCCAAGACATGAAGCGTCATGCCCGGCGTGACTCTTTCGACGGCCTCGAACTGCGCCAGCATTTCAATGTGGTCGGGCAGCTCGCGGCCGTCGTCCCACAACACGATGCCCCCCAATCCAGCTACCCGAGAGGGAATGCCCAGGTTGCACGCTTTCATGATGCGGCAGATTCTGTGGACGAACAGGTCGGTGGCGATGCCGCCGGAGTAATCCCGATAGCAGCGCCATTCGAAATAACGGTGCGGATCCCAGGGACGGCTCGGCGCCGGACCCAGCCATTCCTCCCAATCCAGATCCTCCGGCTTTTCCAGCCCGGAGTCCACTCCGGTTCGCCACGGGCCCGACCCAGGATCGTATCGCCGGACGTACTCGGTCTGGGCGTGGACCACGGCGCCGATCTTCCCCTCCAGAATGGCGTCGCGGGCGCTGGAATAGCTGTCGTCGCTCATCCCCTGAACGCCGACCTGAAGCTTCAGAGCGGTGGCTCTGACCCTGCCTTGAATCTCCAGATTGTCTGCCAGTCCGTGCGCCAAGGGCTTCTCGCAGTAAACATGCAGCCCCTTCTCCAGTGCGTCCAGCGACTGGCGAGCGTGCCAGTGTTCGGGAGTGGCGATGGTCACGTAATCCAGCTCCACTGAGTCCAGCAATTCGCGGTGGTTCTGAAACCGTCTGGCGTTTCCGCCGACCGTCCAGATCCGGTCTTGAAAGGCCTGCGCCCGACGCCGGTAAACGTCGCAGACGGCTGCAATTTCAACCGCGCCTTCCTGTTGGTGCCTCAGCAACGCGGCCAAATGCTGCTGGCCGATGACGCCGCAGCCGATCAAAGCGGTCCTGAGCCGATCGTTGGCGCCCAGAACGCGATTGCGGGAAGCCGCGGCTAAAGTCAAACCCGCAGCCGATGCCTGTAGGAACTTCCTTCGATTCAGTCGGTTCTGAATTTCCATGAGGAATCACTATAACGGATGCCTTCCGCTATGCAAGCTGGGACGTTCTGCGTTCTGCGTTCCGCGTTCCGCGTTCTGCGTTCTAAGTTCTGAAACCTGAAACCTTGAACTGGGAACTCGGAACTCGGAACCGGTTACGAGTCCGGCTGTTCGAGCAAGTACTTGAGAGCGGCCAGACGGCATTCCGTTCGAGACAGGTACCATCCGTCCAGGGAGCAGACGCGTTCGTCCACGGTGAAATCCAATTGAATACGCCTTCGCAGGAGCTCGACCATTTCGGCGCTTTCGTCGTGTTTGACGGCGGACAGCGAAAGAAGAATTTTGCGAAGCAGAATTTCCGGCGTGTCCTCCCAGCGTCCGTAGGCGGTGAGCCTGAGGTAGAACCTCCCAATCTCTTGCGGCAGCTCGGCGCCCCCCACGTACTGAAGCAGCCCTTCCTCCCAGCCGGGATCGGGGCTCAGGTCTCGAATCGTCCCCACCGGGAGATCGGACATTTCGTTCCGGTCCTGTTCAATCACGTCGCGTCGGCACCGGCTCGACAGCGCGGCCAGCGCCAGGGGCAGCTCCAGGAATCGCCGCCGCGACCATCGCCTGCGCATGCTTTTCGTATGCATCTCTCGCCTCACTCCTTTCCAGCCAGATGATGCGCCAGCCGCACCGCCAAGGCGACGATGGTGACGGTCGGGTTCGCGAACCCGTAGGCGGGAAAGATCGATCCGCCGGCTGCATAAAGATTCTCCAGCGAAAAGACTCGGCAGTCTCGATCGACCACCCCCTCCTGGGGTCGGTCGGCCATCCGCGTCGTTCCCATCTGGTGAGATTGATAACCGGCACGCTGCTGCTCCTCCGGAGTGTTGACGATCAATCGCTGGCCGCGACCGAGATTGAGTCGACCCAGCTTCAGGGCCAGTATCTCCGCAATCCTCTCCAGGCACTGGAATTCGTAGCCATTGACCCTCCAGTCCAGCACGACTCGCCGCATCCCAGTCGGATCCAGTTCAGTGGACAGCATCACCCGGCTCTCCGGATTCGGAGTGGGTTCAAAGCGGCAGACTCCTTCAAAATGCCTG
>DATKAT010000224.1:0-8415 GCA_035514675.1 Acidobacteriota bacterium
CGGTATCGACAATGTCCTCCACCAGAATGACGTCCCGACCGTGAATGCTGGTTTCCAGGTCCTTGACCAGCCGGACTTCGCCGGAGCTGTCGGTCGCCTCGCCATAGGACGAGACGGAGATGAAGTCGATGGTCAGCTCCAAGTCGACCGCTCGGATCAGATCCGAGTGGAAGACGACCGCCCCTCGCAGGACGCAGACGAAAAGAGGTTGTTTTCCCTGGAAGTCGCGAGCGATGTCTTTTCCCAACTGCTCGACCCGTCGTCGGAGCTGCCCTTCCGAGATGAGAATCTGCTGCGCGACCGTCCCTGGCGGCTGGTCGGTCATCTCCGGATCATAGCACGCAACGGTGGCTAGCCCTGCTGCGACGCCTTGCGACGGACCCGCGTGCAAGATCCGGGCTAGGCCCGCGGCGTTCGCGTGGAATCCGTCTGATCGGTCAGGCGGCGGATTTTCGACTCCTCAGCCCGACAGTCGACGTCCAGGCGACCAGGCGCTTCAGAATGCTCGAGAGGTCGTCCATATAGCTGTAGAAGGAGGGAAGAATGATCAAGGTGAGAAATGTCGAAGTCGTCAAGCCCCCGAGGACCGCCAAGCTGACCGGCGCCCACATTCCGGCGGCCCCTTCGACGCTTCCGAACCAGCCCGGGAAGATGAACGGCAAACAGAGCGGCATCAGTCCGAAAAGGGAGGTGCAGGCCGTCATCAGGATGGGCCGGAGTCGATCCTTCCCGCCCTGAATGATGGCGTCGCGCCGACGCATCCCGTCTCTTCTCAGCCCGTTGATATGATCGACAAGCAGAATGCCGTTGTTGACGACCAGTCCGAAGAGCACCAGGATTCCGAGGTAGGCCATCTGGTTGAGGGTTGTCCCGGTCAGGTAAAAAAGGATGGCCACCCCGATAATTGAAAACGGGACCGTGCACAGAATGGTCAGCGGCTGCACGAAGCTCTCAAACAGCGCGGCCATCACGAGATACATCAGCAGGATCGCAAAAAGTATGGCGAAATTGTTTTCCTCTTCGCTCTGGACTGCTCTGCGCCAGTCGCGACCCATTTGCCAGGAGTAACCCGGCGGGAGACTCACCTCGCTGACGACCTGTTGTATTTGCTGGGAGACGAAAAACGTTCCGCGTCCCCCAGTCTCGGCTGAAATGGTGATGGTGGCCTTCCGGTCGTCTTTGCGGATTGCCAGAGGACCCTTTCGAAACTCGTACCGTACGAGGGAATGGAGCGGAAGCATCTCTCCGTCGCGAGTCTCCAACGACATGTTGAGCAACTCAGAGATGGTCACCTGGTTGCCGCCCTCCAACTGCAGGATGACGTCGGCCTCGCCCAGGTCCGTTTTATAACGGGTGGTGGCTCGCGTGCTCAGCGCGGAGGCCACGGTCTGGGCGACCGACAGCGAGGATATTCCAAGCATTTCCGCGCGGAAGCGATCAATCGAGAGGTGAATCTCATCGTCGCCCGACTCAAGAGTGGTCTGGACGAACTGAACGTCCGGGATTTGTTCGATTCTGCTCTTGATTTCCTCGGCGTACAGGCTGAGGATAGCCGGGTTGTCTCCCGTCAATTCGACGGAGGTCCCCATCTCGCTCCCTCCGCCCCACATCCTCATTCGGCCGGGTTGGAATTCGACTCCAGGAATGTCCGGAAGCGCCGCCATGATCCTTTCACGCAGCGTCAGAGTCGGGGTGAGATCGCCCTGATCGGTCAGATAGAGCGTGAGGTCGCCGCGGTACTGCCCCCGGCTGGTGGTTCGGTTGTTGTAGCTGCTGCTGATGGCGACGATTTCAAACTCCTCCTTGCGCTTCAGCAACAGCTTTTCAAGGCGCTCGAACACCGCGTGCATCTCTTCCGGAGGGTGCGAGCGTTCGACCAGTATGTCGATGGCGACCCGTCGATCAGCCACGCCGGGGAGCATTTCGCGATCGATCGAATGAAACAGGTAATAGGAGGAATAGCCGATGAGCGCCATCAGGATCAGCACGACGAATCGAAATCGCAAAAGACCGCCCATCAACCACCCGTAGGCATTGGTTAAGGCGACGATCGCCCCCTGCTTCGGTTTCTGCTTTCCAACAAAAAGGCGACTGGAAAGCATCGGCACAAGGGTCACCGCCACAACCAGCGAGGCGATGAGCGCTACGGCCACCGTGATCCCGAAATCGCCCGTGAACCTGCCCGTCGCGGCATTTGGAATAAACAGGAAGCTGGAGAACACGCAGACGGTCGTGGCAGTCGCCGCCAGTACTGCGACGCCGACCTCCTTGCTGCCGCGGATGGCGGCTTCCTTCGCCGGAAGCCCTTTGTCCTGGCGGTGGCGGAAGATGTTTTCAAGAACCACCACGCTGTTGTCGACCAGCATTCCGACGGCCACCATCAGGCCCATCAGCGAAACCACGTTGATGGTGATTCCCGAGCCCGCTCCGATTCGGAGCAGAAACATAAAGGCAAACGTAAAAATGATGGAAACGGGGATGGCGACGGAAATGACCAGCATGCTGCGAATCTTTCGCAGAAAGAAAAACAGCACGATCATCGCCAGGAGCCCCCCCCAGATTCCGGCCCACTTCAAATCGTCCAGGCTCTGCAGAATCTGCTCGGACTGGTTTCGATAAGTCAGAAATGTCAAACCTCCGGCGAATTGAGGCAGCTCTTCGATCGCGCGCAAATCTTTCTCGACGGCCCTGCAGACGGCCACCACGTTTGCGTTGGAAGTCTTGTACACCCGAATGTCGACGGCTTCTTCGCTATTGAGTCTGGAGTAAAAGGCGCGCTCCGGAAAATCAAATCGAACGTCAGCGACGTCTTTCAGCAGTAATCGTCCGCCTTGGATGGGGAGATCCGCGATCTCCTCGATCGACTGGAATTCGCCCACGCTCCGAAGAGAGAACTTTTGAGGACCGTCGAGCACATAACCGCCGGAAAGATTGACGTTGGATTCCCTCAGCGCCTGACTCAAAGCCCGCAAATCGACTCCGTGCGCTTCTAGGCGATCGGCGTCCAGTTCAATGAGCACCTGTCTGGCCTCCACGCCGCGGACTTCGATGTTGGCGACGCCGTCGATGCGTTCCAGTCGGCGCCTCAGAGTCTCTTCGGTGATCTGATAGAGTTCGTCGCGACTTCCACGCCAGGCGACGGAGAACCTGTAGACCGGCATATCCGTGCTTTGCCAGCGTCGAATGGAAATCCGGTCGATGTCATCCGGCAGGCGAGATCGGACCTGATCGATTCGGTCGCGAACCTCCAATGCCGCCAAGTCCATATCGGTGCCGTCACGAAATTCGATGCGCACATTCGATCCTGAATTCGAAGATGTGGACTCGAGGCGCTCCAGATTGTTCAGCGTGCTGAGGACTTCTTCCAAAGGGCGCGTGACGTTTCGCTCGACTTCAGCCGGCGCCGAGGAGGGGTAGTTCACCGAAACTCTCAGATTCGACGACGTCATTTCGGGCATCTGGGTCAAGGGAAGGCGTTGCAGGGAGAGAATTCCAAGAACGAATACGGAAGCTGTCGCCATCAAAACCGCAATAGGCCTGGTAACGGAATACTCGGAGAGTTTCATGCGGGTTTTCCTCGCGTGACCAAAGTGTACAGTACCGGAACCAGGATCAGGGTCAGCAGAGTCGAGGTCAGCAGGCCGCCGATGACGGTGACGGCGAGAGGCACTCGCAATTCGGCGCCTTCCCCCCAGCTCACAGCCATGGGCAAGAGCGCCAGGACCGTCGTGACCGTGGTCATCAAGATGGGCCGCAAACGAATCGAAGCGGCTTCGGTGATCGCCTCGAACTTGTCCATTCCCTGCCGGCTTAACCGATTTGTAAAGTCGATCATGACGATGGAATTGTTCACTACGATCCCCGCCAGAACGATCGCGCCGATCAATACGACGATGCTGATGGGGAGGCCGGTCAGGTAAAGTCCGAACGCAACGCCGATGACGGCGAAGGGGATGGCCAGCATCAGGATAAACGGCTGCAGCAGCGATTCAAACTGCGAAGCCATGACCAGGTAGACTAGAAATAGGGCCAGCAGCATGGCGAACTGCATGCTGGAGAAGGCTACGGCGCGTTCCTCGCTCTGCCCGCCCACATAGGCGACAAAGTCGGAGGGGAGTCGAATGCCGGCCAAAACCGCTTCGATGTCGGCGACGACGCTCTGTAAATCCCTGCCCACCAGATTGGCGCTGATGACCGCAGCCCGCTGCGGCCCGACGCGTCGAATTTCGGCGGGCCCCTCCTCCTGGCGGATGTCGGCCACGGTCGCCAGAGGAAGGGCGGTTCCTGATGGCGAAGGGATGGTCAGGTCGCGCAGCCGGTCCACGGATCTGCGATCTTCCTCCGCCACGCGGACCCGGATGTCGATTTTCCGATCGCCTTCGTTATACTCCGTGGCAATCTCGCCCAGCACCTTGTTGCGCACTAAAGAGGCGGCCTGATTGACGGTGAGGCCGAAATTGGCCAGCCTGCGACGGTCGAACACCAGATGAACCTCGGGGTTGCCCCCCTCGGTGCTGGCCTTCACGTCGCGGAGCCCTGGAACGGTTTCCAGCTGTTCTCGAATTCGTTCGGCGTGCATCGCCAGGGCGGTCAGGTTGTAGCCCTGAACGATGACCTCGACCGGCGCCTTGAAGCTGAAAAGGGTGGGGCGGGAGAAGCGATAGTTGATATTCGGAATTCCCTGGACTTGGCTGCGGACTTCGTCGATGACGGCCTCTTCTCTTTCGTGCAGGAACTCCGACTGCAGGCGCACCAGCAACTGTGCGATGTTTTCCTTCTCCTCCAGAGCGGAGACGCCGGACTGATTGCCGACTCCGATCGTCGAATAATAGCTGGAGACCGGAGCGAGGCCCGCCAGTTGCGCCTCCGTCTGCTCCATCCTTCGCGCAGTCTCCTCCAGCGGCGTCCCTGGTGGATACTCCAGATCGACCATGAATTGGGCTTGACTGATTTCCGGAATCAGTTCGGCGCCCAGGCGGCTGAGCGCGAACACCGAAATGACAAGCATCGCGCTGGCGACGCCGAGCGAGCTCCAGCGCCATCGCAAGGCCCATTGAAGAATCCATCGATAAGGGCCGACGAGGAAAAACTGAACCTCTTTTCGTTCGGTCGGCTGGGATTCGGTTTCTTCCTGGCCCAGGCTGGACAGCATGGGAATCAGAAGGATGGCGACTGCCAGCGAGGCGAGCAACGAAAATGTGACCGTCAAGGCCTGATCCGCAAATAGTTGACCGGCGATCCCTTCCACGAAAACGATGGGAAGAAAGACGCAGATGGTGGTCAGAGTGCTGGCCACCACGGCCTGCCCCACCTCGCCGGCCCCTTTGTCGGCGGCCACTCGAACGGAATAGCCCTGCTTCCAATAGCGGTGGATACTTTCGAGGACCACGATGGAATTGTCCACCAGCATGCCGATGCCTAAGGCAAGCCCGCTGAGCGACATGATGTTGAGCGAGACCCGAAAAAAGTACATCAGGAAGAACGTGGCGACGATCGAAATCGGAATGGACAGAGCGATGATCAAAGTGCTCTTGACGCTGCGCAGAAAGAGGAACAGGACCAGAACGGCAAGGATTCCGCCATAAATGGCGGTATTCAGGACTTCGTTGATCGATTGTTCGATGAAATGCGACTGGTCGAAAACCACCTCAAACTGGAGCGCTTCCCGCTTCCCGCTGTATTCGACTTCCAGTTGGCTCAGCCGGTTGCGAACTTCGCTGGCGGCGGCCACCGTGTTGGCGTCGGCCGCCTTGAAGACGGCGATTTCCACGCTCTCCTGACCGTTCAAGCGAGTGATGATCTGGCGTTCCCTGAATCCGCTCCAGGCTCTGCCCACATCGGCGAGGCGAACAGGCGCGCCGTTTCGAAAGCTGAGGACCACATCGTTGATGGCATCGACGCTGGCAAACTCATTCAGAGTGCGGACCAGAAAACGGCTCTCTCCTTCCGACAGAGTTCCACCGGTTAGATTGATGTTCTCCTGTGCCAGCCGGGTAGTGGCTTCCTGTATCGAAATCCCCAGGGAGGAAAGTCGATTTTCGTCCAGCTCGACTTGAATTTCGTCCTCGTAACCGCCGGTGACACGAACCGCCGCCACGCCCGCAACGCTCTCCAAGTCGGGACGGACGAATTCTTCCGAGTGGTAGCGAACTGTTGAAAGATCGGCTGCGCCGGTCGCGCTGATTCGCAAAATCGGATCGGTAGTAGGGTCATAGCGCAAGAGGACGGGTCTTTCCGCGCCTTGGGGGAGCTGGACCAGATCCAGCTTTTCACGGACGTCGAGTCCGGCGAAGTCCATCTGGGTGCGCCAGCTGAACTCGATAATGACGTCGGAGACCTCGGGTCGGGAAATAGAGCTGACGCGAACCACATTGTTGACGACGCTGACGGCGTTTTCCAGTGGCCGGCTGATCAAGCTCTCCACTTCGTGAGGGGCGGCGCCTGGAAATCTCGTCCGAATCGTCAGCGTCGGATAGGAGATTTCCGGAAGCAGGTCGAGGGCGAGCTGCTTGTAGGAGACGATTCCGAAGACCGAAATCGCTACAAACAGCATCGTAATGGTCACTGGGCGGCGGATGGAGAACTGAACGGCTTTCACGGCGAGCCGCCATCTCCTCTCATGCGGACGAAGATCTCACGGAAAAAGGCCCGCTGCTTTTCAGGGTCGGTGGCCATCTCGGGATCTTGCTTGAGCCGCTCTTCGTAAGCGCGGCGGATCTCCGGATTCTGAAGCATCCGCTCCAGCATTTCCGTTCCCCCCTGTCGGGCTCCCGGTCCCGCGTTCCTCCCCCCCGGCGTCCCCGGCCGGCCGGGAGCCTGGGCAACGGAATCCTGCCGGGAGGCGGCGCCCCCGCCGGAGTCTTCCGATATCGGGAGAGCCGCTCTGCGGATCTCCTGGCCGGCCTCGGCATCAGGACCTTCCCAACCCAGGATGTTGACCCCGTAACCGTCGCTGAGACTCTCGTTTCCTACCGTGACGACGACTTCCCCGGGTTGCAGCCCCTCGACGACCTCGACAAACGGGTCTTCGTTGAAACCGAGAACAACCAGGCGCCTCTCCGCGGTGTCGTCCTCCCGGACTACAAACACGTAATTCTGGTCTCGTTCCCGCACGACCGCCTTTCTCAAGATGACCGCCGCATCGGATCGGGTCTCGGTCGCGATCGCGACGGTGCCGAACATGCCGGGACGAAGGACGCCGCCGGGGCGCGGCAGTTCCACGGTGATTCGAGCTGTCCCCGACGAGGAATCGATTACCGGGCTGATCATCTTTACAGTGCCCGTAAAGGAGCCGGCGTCGACGGAGTCAAACCGCAGTTGAACCTGCTGTCCCAGCCGGATCCGGCCCAGATCCTTCTCGGGAACGTGGATGCGCGCCCATAGCGGAGGAAATTCCTCGACGGTAAAGAGTTCCTGATTTACTGTGGTTCGATCCCCGGTTTCGACCATTCGGTGAGTCACCACTCCGTCGATCGGGGAGACGATTTGGGTGTATTCCAGCTGGATCTCGATCGATTCCAGCCTGGCCTGCGCCGCCTCCAGCTGCCTTCTGGCATTTTCGTGGGCCAGTTCGTCAGTCCGGCTCGTGAGCGTCGCCTGATCGTATTCCTGGCGACTGGTCAGCCGCTGGTCGAAAAGCGTCGCCGCCCTCTCGAAATTTGCGGCCGACAGCCGCGCCTGGACCTCAGCCTGCTCCAGCTGCACCTGCGTCTGCCGTACGGCGATCTCCGCCTGACGCAGCTCGTTTCGAATTTCCCGGTCCTCCAGCAGCGCCATGACCTGGCCGGCTCGGATCCGGTCCCCTTCCTCGACGCGGAGTTGCGACACCTGAGTCGCCAGTCTTGAAACGACGCTCACGCTGCGCACCGACTCCAGAGTCGTATTTGCCAGGATAAAAGTCGAAATGGGCCTTTGCGTCACCACCGAGGCCCGAACGCTGACCTGGTTTGTGGCCGGGCCTCCCCACTGTCCGGATCGAGGCGAGTCCGCACTGCTGGAGCCAGGTTGATCCCCGGAGGAACAGCCCATGACGAGGACGCCTACGGCAAAAGCGCTTGCAAAAATGATTCTCAATGTCTGGTTCCCCTGATTTACAGGTATCTTTTCCAATCTAAGTGTCCTGTTTCAGAAATACGTATGCACTGGTTGCGGGACGGGGTCCATCTCTTCGTTGCTCCTCCTCGCCGATGACTCGCATCGCCTACGTCGTCACGCCGCGATCTGGCCCCCGTCGCGGCCGCAACCAGTGCATACGTATTTCTGAAACAGGACACTAATACTATTACGCAGACTCGCGCCCGCTGTTTCAAAGTTGGCTGCGATTTGTACGGCCGGCCGTTGCAGAGTCCGCCGCCGCGACGGCCGCGGAGGCGCGCTCTTCGCCTGAGGATTTGCCGCTTCGACTTTCCTCCAGAT
>DATKAT010000225.1:0-3025 GCA_035514675.1 Acidobacteriota bacterium
GGCGAATGAGCGAACTCGTCCGTCCGGCCCCACGATCGGTTCGCGCTCGTCGATCTCGGCGTATGCATGGGTGAAGATGTCGCCCGGTCTCAAACGCTCCAGCAAGAGTTCTTGCAGTGAGAGAGGCGGTATATGGCGTCCGAAGTCGACCATTACAGGGAGATCCGCCAGCCCGCCCGCCTCGACGGCGCGTTGAACCGGGTCCCATTCCGGCCCGCGATAATGGGCGACTTTGACGCCGACGATCAGTTCAGGAAACTGGCGAGCCATCATGGCGGTCAGTTTCGGATCCATGTCGTTGAGGTCTTGCTCCGTCGGATCGCCTTTCATTCCGGCGCCGACGATGTTCAGCATCGCCAGGATGCGGGTTTGAGACCGGTCGATGACGTTTTCCTTGAAGCGCCTGAAGTTGCGCCAGCCCGATCCGCCGGTATCGACGGCAGTGGTGACGCCGCTGCGCAGCGTAAATCCGTCCGGAGGCAGAGCCAGAAAGCCGTCGCTGTAATCCGAATGGGGTTCGGTGCCGTAAAAGGCGTGGACGTGAATGTCGATCAGTCCGGGAGCGACGATCAAGCCGGTCGCATCGACTACCCGACGGGCCTCCTCCGGCGGAATTTCCTGCGATACCTGTGCGATCTTGCCATCCAGGACTGCGACGTCCATTTCTCCGTCGATCTCATTTCTGGGGTCGATGACGTGACCGCTTCTAATCAGGAGATCATACCGGTGCTGAGCGGACAAGTAGTTCTCCAGAGGTAAGGATATCGCTACAACCGAAACGAAGAAAAGGAGGCGAGGCAGTTTCCATGGCTTCATTGTCCTTCTCCCGTGAGCGTGAATCGATGGGACACTTCTCCCATGGCGCCGCTGCCGGCACAACAGGGAGTCGCTGGTTTCAAGTTTCGAGTTCAAAGTTCAATTTTCAAATTCCCGAGTTCCGAGGTTCAAGTTCTAGAAAGTAGAACGAAGAACGCCGCCCTCTAAGAATCGCGCTGAGGTTTTTCGGGTGGCGCTTCGACCTCCACGTCGTTTTGCCCAAGTCTCCCCAGAAAGTCGGGCAGTTCGACGCCTACATTCTTGGTCAACTCGTGCAGGGGGGGAAGCGAACCAACCAGTCCGGCCAGAAAATCGGCCGTGCTGGTCTTTCCGTTTTCTTTGCGGCCCCCTTCCCAGACGGTGATGGAATCGATCTTCAGGTTGGCGATGGCCTTTACCTGCTCTCGCACTAGTTCCGGAAGGCTTTCGACAACCAGCAGCAGCGCGGCCAGCCGCGGATCGTTTCCCGATGCCTTGACCAAGTCGCTGAAGCCAACCGCCTTCTTGCGCAGATTGGCTTCGACTCCGAGCGCTTCCGCTTCCATCACCATCCGGATTCCATCGGCCTCGCCCTTTTTGAGGCGACGAACTTTTTCCGCTTCCGCTTCGGCCAGCGTTTCAATCCGTTCCTTTTCGACTTCGGCCGGGACTACGACGTTTGCATATTCGGCCGCGCGGTCGCGCTCCCCGCGAGCTTTTTCGGCCTCCTGCTCGGCGGCATAGGCCTCTTCCAGAGCCTGCGCCGACTGCACCTTTTCGGCGGCGCTGGCCCGACGCTCCGCTTCGGCCTCTCTCTCGCGCCGTCCGGCGTTTGAATCGGCGATGGTGGCCAGCGCCTGATCCTCTCCCTGAACGGCTTCCGCGTTCGCGCGCGCCACCTGAATTCGCCTTTCCTGCTCGGCGCGGGCCTTTCCAATCTCCCCGTCCCGCTCCTGCTGGGCAACTTTCTGCTTGGCCTCGTTGATGGCCCGCGCGGCGGCTTCCTTGCCCAGAGCGTTGATGTAGCCCGACTCATCGGTGATGTCCTGAATGTTGACGTTGATCAGATACAGCCCGATCTTCTTCAACTCGCTTCCGACTACGTGAAAGATGTTTTCAATAAACTTGTCGCGGTCGGTGTTGATCTCTTCGATCGACATGATCGCAATGACCACGCGCATTTGACCGAAAATGATGTCGCGGGCCAGATCGCGTATTTCCTCACGGGCCAAGCCGAACATTCTCTCGGCCGCGTTCTCCATGATCCCCGGCTCGGTTGAAATGCCGACCGTGAAGGTCGAAGGCGTGTTGATGCGGATATTCTGCAGCGACAGCGCGCTCTCCAGCTTGATGTCGATCTGAATCGGCGTCAGATCCAAGTACCCGTACTCCTGAATCAGCGGCCACACGAATGTGGCGCCGCCGTTGTAACACTGAGCCGATCGTTCTCCGGCGATCTTTCCGGCCACCACCAGAATCTGATTCGCCGGACATCGCTTGTAGCGGGAGAAAAAGACGACGAGACCGATAAACAGGAGAAAAACTCCCAGAACGAAAAGCAGAAACGAAATCCCTGAGACTCCCATTACTCCTCACTCCCTTGGTTGGAAATGTTCGCGGGTTCGACTGTCGGAATGGAAACAGGTTCAACCATGACCGTCCGACTGTCCACCATCGATACGATGCGGACCCGTTGTTGATTTCCGATCCGTTCGCCATGCAGCGTGTAGGCGGGTACGATGACCATGCGACCCTGAATGTAAACCTCGACCTTTCCGGCGCCCTGCTGACGAGCCGGAATCGGCAGATAGACGGTTCCGATCGTTCCCACCGCATTCGCGTAATTCAATGTGCCGCTGGACTTCATACGGTGCAGCGCAAACATGACCAGCGTCACCGTTCCCATCAGAGCTCCTCCCGTCAACGACCCGAAAAGCACTGAAACCAGAAGGCTGAACCCGTTTTCCAGGCTGATGGCCCCGATCCATCCGAATCCCAGAACAAAGGCGGAAATCGCTCGCAGAGACAGAATTCCGACTTCCCCTTCGCTCAGATCCAGCGCGTCGTCGGCCCCGACCAGCAGGAGCACAGTCTGAAAGATGATCAGCAGCAGAGCGACAATGCCCAATCCGTAGAAAAGCTGCAGCGTCAAGGAATGCTCCGCCCACCAGTCGCCGAACCACTGGAACGGGCCCCAGAAGAGAAGGCCTGAAACGAAAATCGAACAAAA
>DATKAT010000226.1:0-3771 GCA_035514675.1 Acidobacteriota bacterium
ACATTTTCGACCTGCAGACTCACGAAACCACGCCGGTCGCGCACTCACGCCGCAGCGAGCGGGATCCGATGTGGATCGGAAACCGCATCTACTTTGCATCGGACCGGGACGGCATCCTGAACCTGTATTCGTACGACGTCGAGTCGGAAGAGGTGAAAAAGGAAACCCACAGTTCGGTATGGGACGTCCGCTGGCCTTCGTCTGACAATAGCGGTCAGATCGTCTACGAATTGAACGGCGAACTGCACGTATTCGACACCCAGTCCGGCCGGGAGCGCAAACTTTCCATTTTCGTTCCCAACGACGGCGTTTCCATGCGGTCCTCCAGATACTCGGCCGAAGAAAACATTGAGGGGTTCGGACTGTCGCCCGGCGGCGAAAGGGCGCTTTTCGTGGCGCGGGGCGACGTCTTTACGGCGCCGGTCGAAAAGGGGCCGACGCGGAATCTGACCAATTCCTCCAGCGCTCATGACAAGCACGCGCGGTGGTCTCCGGACGGACGGCGCATCGCCTTCGTTTCCGACGCCGACGGCGAGGAGCAAATCTACCTGATCGATCAGGACGGCAGCGGCCAAGCCGAGCGTTTGACCGATCGGTTTCGGGCGATGCTGTACGCGCCGGAATGGTCTCCGGACGGCTCTCGCCTCGCCTTTTCAGACAAGGATGGCAACCTGTATTCGCTGAACGTTTCAGACCGCGCGATCGCAGAGGTGGCCCGCGACGAATTCATCGGAATTTTCGATTACAGCTGGTCTCCGGACGGAAGATGGCTGGCCTTTTCCATGAACGAGCACACCGGATTTCAAAGCCTCTACATCTGGTCGGTCGAGGAAAACCTGGTCCGCAGAGCGACCGGCCCCTACTTTCACGAGCAGTCTCCCGTCTGGGATCCGGATGGAAAATACCTGTACTACCTGTCCGATCGCGAGTTTGCGCCCCAGATTTCAAGCGTGGAGTGGAATTACGCCGGAAACCGTCAGGGAGGGATCTTCGCTCTGGCCCTCCAAAAGGATGCGCCGCATCCCTTTTCGCCGGAAAGCGACGAGGTCAAGATCGACGAAGGGAAGCCCGAGGCCTCGCCGGAAAAGCCTGAAGATTCGGAAGCCGGTTCGGAAAAGAAGGCGAAGCCTGACGAAGAGCCCGCGCCCAAGAATGTCTCCATCGACTTTGAAGGGCTTCAAGACCGAGTGATCCGGATTCCTGTGGATCCGGACAACATCTCTGCGCTGGCGACCGGCAAGGGGACCCTGCTGTACGTAACCTCCGGCCCTCCCTACTACGGGCGTTCCAGCGACAGGAAGCCGGCGCTTCAGGTCTTCGATTTTAAGGAGCGCAAGAGCACTACGCTGGCCGACGGAATTTCCGGAATGACCGTCAGCGGAGACGGGACGAAGGTTCTGACGCAGGAAGGCAAAAGCTTTCACCTGTATTCGGTTGCGGGCGAAGGAAAGGACAAGAAGACGGTCTCGACCGCCAACTTGATGGTCGACCGCGTGCCGGCTCAGGAGTGGGAGCAGATCTTCAATGAGGTGTGGCGCCGCTATCGAGATTTCTTCTACGTGCGAAACATGCACGGCTACGACTGGGAAGCCATCGGCGAACGGTATCGGCAGTGGCTGCCCTTTGTGGCCCATCGCTCGGATCTGAATTACGTTTTAGGGGAGATGGTGGCGGAGTTGAACGTGGGGCACGCCTATATCGCAGGCGGCGACTTCGAGATCCCCGAGCGTCCCAAGACGGCGCTGCCGGGCGCGAGATTCGAGCTGGACGCGGCCAGCAATCGATATCGGATCAGCCGCATCTTCCGGGGCGACAATCAGGAGGAAAAGTATCGCTCTCCTTTGGCCGAAGTCGGCTTGGAAGCGTCGGTCGGCGATTACGTTCTGGCGATCGACGGCGAGGAGCTTTCCGGCGACGAGAACCCCTACCGGCTTCTGCAGCATAAAACCGACCCGGTGACGCTGACGCTGAACTCCGAACCGACTCGGGAAGGCGGCCGTCAGGTGCGCTACCGCCCGGTGACGAGCGAGGCGGACCTCCTCTATCGCGACTGGGTGCAACGCAATCGCGACTATGTTTCAGAAAAGACCGGCGGAAGGGTCGGTTACATTCACATCCCCGATATGGGGGCCAACGGGATCTACGAGTTCATCAAATGGTACTACCCGCAGATCCGCAAAGAGGGAATGGTCGTCGACGTTCGCTCCAACGGCGGGGGAAACGTCTCGCAATGGATTCTGGCCCGGTTGAGCGCGAAGCTCCTGGGCACGCGCTTCGGCTACTCGAGCGATTACGCAATGACATACCCCTACACGGTCTTTCACGGCCATCTGGTTTGCTTGATCAATCAGACGTCGGCTTCCGACGGCGATATTTTCCCGCACCGCTTTCGAAAAGCCGGACTGGGGCCTCTGATCGGCAAACGAACCTGGGGCGGAGTGGTGGGAATCTCCTCGCGGGGGCCGCTGATCGACGGCGGTCAGGTCTTCGTTCCGCTGCAGGCAACCAACGACGTGGACGGGAGCTGGATCATCGAAGGCGAAGGCGTGACGCCGGATATCGAGGTGGACAACGATCCCGCTTCAGTGATCGCCGGCCGCGACCCGCAGCTGGATCGCGGCATTCAGGAGGTCCTGCAGCGAATGGAAGCCAATCCGATGCGCTTGCCGTCGCGGCCGCCCGATCCGGTCAAGACGCCGTAACGTTTCATTTGCAAAAAGTGCGGGAGGTCGCATCGGACGGTTGATCGACATTGAAGTCTTGCGTCCTTTACGGAAGGTTCCCCCATGAGGATGCCATGGCATTCCCTCCTGCACTCCTTCGCCTCCCTGCCCGCTCTTGCCCGCGCGCCAGTGGGACAGTGCGTCTCTGCTCTCCCTCAAAGCTTGTTCTCAAGTCCACTCAAGGCCAGTTGGCAAGCACCTCCATCCCGGCTGTCAGGGACAACTCTCCAAGCCCGGCTGCTCGAACCTGAACGATCCTTCACTGCATCGCCCCAAAGCGAATTAAAATTCCAAGAGTCAGCCCCGGATTTAGTTCAACCCTGGATTTTGTCGCGGCTCGCGGACTCGCGCGACAAGAATCCTTAATTTATTTAGGCGAATTCATTCAGATAACCTCGCCAGTTCTTTGAAATCACTTTCCTTCAGGATGCGTATTGGCACGCCTTTCGTGACGAGGTTTTCGGCCTTTCTATGTTTGGAACTCTTCTCGTGACCGGCGAGCTTCTTGATATCCCGCCATCGAAGTAATCTTCTGGGTCGACATCAGTCTTCCACTCGTGTGCCAAGCCGCCATTTTGATACTTGGCGATGCCGATCTGACAAATCGATGCCATGTCGGCATTCGCTGTCTCTACGTCAATGGCTACAAAATCCATACCCTGGCCTCCAGATTCGCTAACGGCCTGCGGCTCAGGGGCCGCGTTTCGCGGTCCGCTGCAGCCGCTTGTTCGACGGCTACCGATTCGACCAGTAGCCGGGTCTTCGCTTCTGATGCGCGACAGCAACTACTTGGATGAGATCGTCAACTTGTCGAAAAATGATGCTGTAGGGAAACTTCCGAAGGACGTAGCGTCGCGTATTCCCTTCAAACTGTGGCCACATCTGCGGGGTCCCTCGGATGAGCTGGATGCCGTGGTCGATCTCGGTCAAGAAGGCCTCCGCAGCCGTCAAGCTCCGTTCGAGGTACCAATCGAGCGCTCCATCGAGCTCTCGACTGGCCTCGGCAAGGTACTCAACCCCGGCGGCGCTCACTCAGCCTCGCAAAGAG
>DATKAT010000227.1:0-6951 GCA_035514675.1 Acidobacteriota bacterium
CGCCTGACGTGTCGTTCCTTTTCCTCGATGCTGCGCTGCATTTCGGCTCGGGTTTCCGGATTGAGCGCGTGCCCCTGGCTGAGGAATCGTTCTCGCAGTTGCTGAAGTTCAGTGGACTGGCTCTGCAGATCCTGTTGCTTCTGGGTCACAAGCTGCTCGATCCTCGAAATTTCCTGTCGCCCCTCCTCCGTCTGCTGCAGGACCGCTAGGGTATCCACAAAGGCTATCCTCACTCCGATTTCAGGAGCGCTTGGGGCCTGGGCCGCGAAAGCGAATCCGCCCAGCCACAGAGAAATAATCGTCATATTTATCCAATGCTTCATAATCCCTTGCCACTCCTTCGAACGGTTCTTGTCGCCCCATGGGGCGAAATTCGGGCCAAGACTCTCGAAAGTCGCCTCACTCCTGGAGAGCGGCTCGATTCCCGACCTCGCTTTATTGCTGCTCCCCGGCGCCGGCCGGCGGCGCCGCCTGAGGCGAATACGTCTCATTATACAGCCGAATGATCTCCTCGGTGATATTCAGTTCCGGACTCACATAAGCCATTCCCATCTGTTCATCCATGAAGATGGCCAGGTAATTGTTTTCACGAGCGTAGTCATCCAGGATTTTCTGGACCTTCTCGCTCATTCGCTGTAAAAGGTCGTTCTGCCGCTGATTGTAGGCAGCCATGGCATCTTCCTGAAAGCGTCTCAACTCAAGCTGCATTTGCTCGAGGCGGGACTGCAATTCCGCTCGAGCCTGCGCGTTCAGGGTCCGCTCTCTGGTTGCGAAATCGCTCTGCAAGCTGTTCAACTCCTGGGTTCGGGCGTCGAATTCCTGCTGCTTTCCGTTCAGAAACTCGTTCAGAGTCTCCATTCCCTGCTTTCCCTCTACGGTCCCTTGGAGGACCTGTTCGCTGTTGACGAAACCGATTTTGCCCGCCTGGGCCCAAAGAGCGGACCCCATTGCCAGGAGGGCTGCGATACGAATGGCTGAAACGAAACGCTTATCCATTTCGATTCCTACTCCTTCAGGATTGTCTTAGAAATTGTAGCCTACCGTAAACTTCGTGTTAGTCCGCGGCTCCCGAAGCGGAAACCGCACGCCGTTGAGAACGACATCCGAGTCGAGCCTGATTGGATTATAAGCGAAAATCAATCGGAACGGCTGATTGATGACCGGCAGCAGAAACTGCACCTCGGTGCCGGTGGATGCGCGCAACACATTGTTGGTGTTTTCGAGGAGATCGATGAAGGTGTCGGGCCCGAAGAGCCTCAGGTTCGACTTGCGAAACACGGCATTAGTGCCCACGTCGAAAAAGGCATTGAGCTGGAGCGGCCCCACGATGGGAATGCGATACTCGACATTGGCCAGCAGGCTGGTGTCGCCGCCCACCGGGATCATCTGCTCCGAAATCAGCGGAAGTCCGGAACCCGGATCGATCAACGGATTGCCCGAGCCGTCCAGCCGGGGAGTTCGGGTAAAGGCGAAGGGGCTGACGGAACGGATGTCGAAACCCCTGAGGTTGAATTCGCCGCCCTGGAAAATTCTTTCAAAAAACGGGGGCGACATCGGTTCGCCCGCCGGGGTGCGTCCAAAGGAGAGGATATGTTGGAATTCCGTCCGAAACGCCAATGTGTTTCGGCCGCCGCTCAGGAAGCGGTCCGGCGTGAAATACTGGTACTCCACAAAGGGCCGAACGATGTTGAAACTGCCGCCCAGCGGTCCGCCGGCGACAGGCACTTCAGCCGTAAACTGCTGCCCCTGGGTGGCTGAGAAGAAGGCGTTCTTGGAGTTGTACATGAAAGACGGCGTCACCTCGCTTCTGATGATTCCGCGTCTGGCGTCCTCGATGCTGCCGCCCGGAGTGAATCCGATCAGCTGATTGAAGGCGAAGTCTTCGAAAAGCTCGGCCACATCGCTGATCGAGATGTTCTGCAGCGAATAGCGGAGTCCGACTCTTTTCCAGCGCCCAGCGGGGTGGCTGGCCCCGACGGTGAAGCCGGTCGTCTTTCGAGTGAACAAAGCGATGTTCTGGTCCGGAGAAATCAGTCCGAAAAAGGCGGTAAACGTGTCGAATCGGAAACGCTGGTTAAAGACCGACAGGCTGACCGACGTCCGGGTGTCCATAAAGTACGGCATGGTGTACGAGAACATGTAGTTGGCGGTGCGCGTGCCTGTCAGCAGCTGCACGTCAATTCTTTCGCCCATGCCACGAAAATTGTTGGACTGATAATTGATCCCGAAAAAGCTTCCGCTGATCCCGCTGACTCCGCCCGTCAACCCGATCGACTGCTGGCTTCGCTCCTTGACCCGGAGCAGAATGTCCACTTCGCTCTCCTGCGGCTTCTTGATCACTTCGTAGTCCTTTTCTTCGATCATTTCGAAGAAGCCAAGCTGATTGATTCGGCGGATCGAGATGTCCAGCAGCTGGCCGTTGAACTCCTCCTGCTCTTCCAACACGAACTCCCGCCGCAGGACCTTGTCCCGCGTCTTGGTATTGCCGGCGAAGTTGATTCGGTTGACGGTGTAGCGGTTTCCTTCAGTGATGTTGACGCTGATGTCAACGGTTAAGGTCTGGGGGTCGGGGTCGATGTCCGGAAACGCCTCCATGTCCAGAAATCCGAGCGCTGAGTACAGCTCCTTCAGGCTGTCGGTCGCCTCCTGCAGCTTCGCATAGTTGACGATTTCACCGGGCTCGACGTTGTAGACGCCTCTGATGAAATCGGGGTTGAAGTTCTCCACGCCCGTAATCTGAAAGCTGCCGACCGTATACTGATCGCCTTCCTGAATGGGAACCGTAATGTAGTACTGCTGTTTGGTCTTGCGGAAACCGACCAGCATGCCGCGCGGCGCTTCCACGATCGCCACCTCCGGATCTCCGGCCCGGGCGAAGATGTAGCCCTGTTCGCGGTACTTTGCGAGCAGGTTGACCTGAACGTCGTATTCAAGCTTGTCGGGAATGTACTTGTCGGTCCCTTTGAAGACCGTCATCAGTCCCCGTTCCTTGTTCAGTTCCAGCGCATCCCGCAATTCGCCGTCGCTGATTACGGTGTTGCCCTCGAAGCTGATGTCGCCGATGCGCACCTTGGGGCCTTCATCGATGTTGAAGACCAGCCGGACGGAGGTCGCCGTGATCGGCTCCACGTCGATCTCGACCCTCCCCAGCGGCCGTCCGTTCAGCTCAAGGAGGGTCCGGATCGCGCGCCGAGCCCGAGACAGGCGAGCTTCATCAAAGGGAGTGTCGACGCTCAGCCCGACTCGCATATCCCGGAATTGCTCGAGCACGTCTGATTCCTTGAACGAGCTCATTCCGTTATATTCGAGGGCTCGAATCAGCGGTCGCTCCTCCACTTCGTAAATGACGATGATTCCGGTTTCGCCCTGTTGCCATCTCACCGTGGCGTCGCGAAAGAAATTCGTTCCGAGGAGGCTCCGGTAGTCGCGCAGAATCTGCTGTTCGTTGTACAGGTCGTTTTCTTTGCTCTGGATGTAAAAGCGCACGGTGGATTCGGGAATTCGCCGGTTGCCGATGATCCGAATCTCTTCAATTCGCTGGCTGGCCTGCTCCGCCTGCTGCGCCATCCCTTCAGGCAAAACTGCCAGAAACGCCAGAGACAGCAGCGCCGCGCGCGACAGGCTGCCCGCCCGCCTGCAAATCGTCCGGCGGCGTTGTTCTCTCGTCATTCGTTTACGCAAGCATCCACCCTGGCGCATTCTAAACGGTCTATTGTCTCAAAAAAAACGAATCGCGGCTTCGGCCGTGGCGAATTTCGCCGCTAAATGCCCTAACGGGCCGGAAAAGCCGCGAAGCAGCGGGCGCTGCTTATGCCAAACCGTACGACAGCAAGGCTCCTTCCGATTTTGAACCCTTGTTCCGGTAATAGAGCCCGTCATCTTTCAAGTAGATGTTCAGTGTCTGCTTTTCTTTCAATTTGCCCTGGATGATCAAGTCGGAAACAGGATCTTCAATGTACCTCTGAATCGCTCTCCGCAGGGGACGCGCCCCATAGGAGCGGTCGCCGCATGTCTTGTCGATCATCCACCCCTTGGCATCCCCATCCAGTTCGATGGTGATGCGCTTCGAATCCAAGTTGCGGTTGACCTGATGAAGCAACAGGTCGACGATCTGCTGCAAATCCTCTTCGGTCAGCGATTCGAATACGATGATTTCATCCAGCCGGTTGATAAATTCGGGATTAAAGACCCTTTTGACCTCGTTCATGATCACATCCCGCTCGTCGCCCCGCGCCGCCTCTTCCGAGGGCGACCCAAAGCCGAGACGGGCCTTTTTAAGAAGGTGCCTGGCGCCGATATTGGAGGTCATGATCAGGATCGTGTTCTTAAAATCGATGGTGTTGCCGTGGGAATCGGTGAGTTGTCCGTCCTCGAACACCTGGAGCAGCAGGTTGTAGACGTCGAAGTGCGCCTTCTCGATCTCGTCCAGCAGGACGACTGAGTATGGGTTCCTCTTGATTTTCTCAGTCAGCTGGCCGCCTTCTTCGTGACCGACGTAGCCGGGAGGCGAGCCGATCAGCTTCGAAACCGAGTGCTTCTCCATGTATTCGGACATGTCGAAGCGAATGAGCGACTTTTCACTGCCGAACAAGAACTCGGACAGCGATTTGGCGAGCTCGGTCTTTCCAACGCCGGTGGGACCCAGAAACAGGAAGGAGCCTACGGGACGGTTGGGATTCTTCATGCCGGCCCGGCTGCGCCGAATGGCGCGGGCCAGCGCCGAAATCGCCTGATCCTGACTGATGACACGCTGGTGGAGCTTCTCTTCCATGCGCAGGAGCCTCTCCATTTCCTCCTCCTGCATGGTTTCCACAGGAATTCCAGTCCATCGGGATATCACCTGCTCGATGTGCCGCTTCTCGACGGCGGGTACGCTTCGATTCCTCAGTCTCCACCGCTCCGTCCGCACCTGCAGATTCTCCCTTTCGGTCTGTTCCTGCTCCTTCAATTCCGCAGCGCGATCGAAATCCTTGGCTGAGATGGCCGTGTCCATCTCCCGCACGATGACCTTGATTTTCTTCTGAAGCTCGGTAACCTCTTCGGGAAGGATGGTGTTGTCCAGCTTGACGCGAGCGCCCGCTTCGTCGAGCACGTCAATCGCCTTGTCGGGCAGATAGCGATCGGGGATATAGCGGCTGGACTGAAAAACCGCGGCGAAGACCGCCTCGTCCGTATATTCGACCTGGTGGAAGCTCTCGTAGCGCGCCTTGACTCCGTTGATGATCTCCACGGTTTCGTCTTCGGTGGGGGGACGCACCCGAACCGTCTGAAAGCGTCGCTCCAGAGCGCGATCCTTTTCAATCGAGCGGCGGTACTCATAGGGCGTGGTGGCGCCGATGCACTGGATTTCGCCGCGCGAAAGAGCGGGCTTCAGGATGTTGGCGGCATCCAGGGACCCTTCGGCAGACCCCGCTCCCACCAGGGTGTGCAGTTCGTCGATGAATATTACGAAAGAGGGATTCTCCACCAGCTCCTTCATGATGGCCTTGAGGCGCTCCTCGAACTGACCGCGGTACTTGGTTCCGGCCACGATCAGCGAGATGTCCAGGGCCAGGAGTCGCTTGTCGGCCAGCATGGAAGGCACCTGCCCGTTGACCACTTTCTGCGCGAGCCCCTCCACAATGGCAGTCTTGCCCACGCCCGGCTCTCCGATCAGCACGGGATTGTTCTTGGTGCGACGGCACAGGATCTGCACCACGCGCTCCACCTCTTCCTCCCGCCCGATCAAAGGATCGAGCGCGCCGTTGAGGGCGGCTTCGGTCAGATCCCGACTGAACTCGGTCAGAATCAATGAGTCCTTCGTTTTGGCCGGCGCCGGCTTTTCCGGAGCGGAACCGGCGAGCTCCTCCCGGACTCGGGAGAGCCTCAGGCCCTTCTCGAACAGGATTCCTGCGGCGACCGACTTTTCCTCGCGCAACAATCCGAGCAGCAGATGCTCCGTGCCGATGTAGCTGCACAGGAGCCGCTCCGCTTCGTCTGAAGCGAAGGTCAGGACTCTCTTGGACTGATCGCTCAGGGGAAGCTCCACCGACGTCGAAACCTTTTCCCGCTGAGTGGTGCGGCCTTCGATCTCTTTGCGGATGTTGTCCAGCGCCGCATCGGCCCGGGGGAAGAATCGGCTGGCCAGCGCCTTGTCCTCGCGCAGCAGGCCCAGCAGGATGTGCTCGGTTTCGATGCACCGGGAGCCCAGCTGGCTGGCTTCGTAGCGAGCGAAGAAAATGACGCGCCTGGCCTTTTCCGTGTATTTCTCAAACATAAGGTGACAACTGACTCTCTATTTAAACAGAAACCTCCGGCGCTCCGCAAACCCGGGATCGCACCCCGATTTTTCACTGATTATAAACTCTTTGGCGGAACTTTTTCCGCCCTTGCTTCGAACCCGACTCTTTACAGGAACAGAGTGTCCGGGGCCCGATTTGTTTCAACGACTCCCCCACTGAAAAGTCTGTTGGCGGAGACGGAGGCCCGTCCCGCCTTTCGCGTCGGAACCAAGGCCTATGCCGGCTCCAATCGGCCGCCGATCATCCGCCATTCCTGCTGGCAGACGGCTGCAAGCGCCCGATTGTGCGTAACGATGATCGAGGTCAATCGATGCTCTCGGTGAATCTCCACCAGCAACTCGTGCAGTTGTCCGGAGGTCCTGTCGTCCAGGTTTCCGCTCGGCTCGTCGGCCAGCAGCAGTTTGGGACGCCCCGCCAGCGCGCGGGCCACGGCCACCCTCTGTTGTTCGCCCCCCGACAACTCGCCCGGCCGATGATGCGAACGCGCCTCCAGTCCCACATGTTTCAGCAGGCCCTCCGCCTGCTCCAACGCCTCCTGCCGGGAGACCCGTCTCAAGAACAGGGGAAAGGCTACGTTCTCGGCTGCGGTGAATTCGGGAAGCAGGTGGTGGAACTGAAAGACGAATCCGATCGCCCGGTTTCGAAACCTGGCTCGGGCCTCGGCGTCCAG
>DATKAT010000228.1:0-8431 GCA_035514675.1 Acidobacteriota bacterium
CTGTTCCAGATGCTCAAAGCCAAACGCTGGACTGAAGAGCTCTCCCATCCCTCAGCCAGACTTCAGTTGCAGAAGAACTGGTGAGAAGGAGGGTCGGAGTTGCGGGCAGCTGCGACGTTCCAAGTTCAAAGTTCCGAGTTCAAGACGCCAAGCACCCAGCACGCTAGAACGTCGAACGCGGAACGAAACCCCATCTCCTCGTGTAAACTCTTGTTCACGCGTGAAAGGCTTTCATCCGGCGGTTAGCAGTTGGTTTCAGTCGAAGTTTCGGGCGCCGACGCCCCCTCAGGCGCAGGGCTGGCCTCTGATCCAGGAAGGTAGGCACGTTCTGATCGCCTCTCCAACTGGATCTGGAAAAACGCTGGCGGCCTTCCTGTGCGCGATCGACCGCCTGGTGCGGTCGGGGGTCCAAGGGGCATTGCCGGACGCGACCCTGGTCCTTTACATCTCCCCATTGAAGGCGCTGGCCAACGACGTTCGCGCCAACCTGTTGGAACCGCTGGCGGAAATTGCCGAGGCTGCCCGGGAAGCGCGTCTCACCCTGCCGGAAATTCGACCGCAGGTTCGCAGCGGCGACACCCTGCCGCGCGACCGCCGCAGCATGCTGCGGCGTCCTCCACACATCCTGGTGACTACGCCGGAATCGTTCTTCATTCTCCTGACGAGTGGAAGCGGCAGGCGGATGCTGGCGGACGTGCGCCACGTGATAATCGACGAGATTCATGCGCTGGCGCGCGACAAGCGGGGCGCGCATCTGTTGCTTTCTTTGGAGCGTCTGGAGTCGCTGATTCGCGAAGGGAAGCCACAGGCGCGGATGCAGCGCATCGGCCTGTCGGCTACCCAGAAGCCCATTGACGAGATCGCAGAATTTCTCTGCGGCGAAGGGAGATCCGCATCCGTCGTCGACGTGGGCCACAGCCGCCCTATGGAATTGAGGACCGAAGTGCCGCAGGACGAGCTTTCGGCGGTCGCGACTCAGGGAGTCTGGGACGACATCTGCGGTCGACTCGTCGAACTGATTCGCAGCCACAAGACGACGCTGATTTTCGTCAATACGCGGCGGCTGGCCGAGCGGCTGACCCATCAACTGGAGCAGAGGCTGGAGCCGGAACAGGTGGCGACGCACCACGGAAGTCTGGCCCGGGAGCATCGTCTGCAGGTGGAGAAGCGGCTCAAGGACGGTCGCTTGCTGGCCGTCGTGGCGACGGCGTCGATGGAGCTGGGAATCGACGTCGGCGCGGTCGATCTGGTTTGTCAGATCGGCTCGACTCGCTCCATCGCACTGGCGCAGCAGCGCATCGGCCGATCCGGCCACTGGGTCGGCGCGACGCCCAAGGGAGTTTTTTTCCCGACCACGCGGGACGATCTGATCGAGTGCGCGGCCCTGGTTCGAAGCTTGCGGAACGGAGAGCTGGACCGCATTCGCATCCCCCAGGCGCCCCTGGATGTGCTGGCACAGCAGATGGCGGCCGCCGCCGCGTCGCGGGAGTGGACGGAGGATGAACTGTTTCGCGCCGTGCGCCAGGCATCCAGCTATCGGGGACTTTCCCGAAAGGATTTCGACGCCGTGTTAACCATTCTGGCCGAAGGAATCTCCACACGCCACGGCCGCCGTCGCGCCTATCTGCATCGGGACCGGATCAACGGACGGATTCGCGGTCGCCGAGGGGCCCGGCTGGCTGCGATCACCTCGGGCGGCGCCATTCCGGACATTGCCGACTATCTGGTCAAGTCCGATCCCGAGGACCTGGCTGTCGGGACCGTCGATGAAGACTTTGCGGTGGAAAGCTCTGCAGGCGATATCTTTCTGTTGGGCAACGCGTCCTGGAAGGTTCGGCGGGTGGCGTCCGGCGTGGTCCGCGTAGAGGACGCACGCGGGGCGCCTCCGACAATTCCCTTCTGGCGGGGAGAGGCTCCGGCCCGAACCGATGAGCTATCCGCAGCCGTGGACAGCTTGCGTCGCGAGATCGACCTGCGAACGCCGCAGGAAGCGGTCGAATGGCTGCTCGATCGCTGCGGACTGGATCGGCCAGGCGCCGAGCAGGCGGTCCATTACGTGCGGGCCGGAAGCAAGGCGCTGGGAGGACTGCCCACCCAGGACCGAGTGGTCGCCGAACGTTTTTTCGACGAAGGCGGCGGCATGCAGCTGGTCCTGCACGCGCCCTTCGGAGCCCGCATCAATCGCGCCTGGGGGCTGGCGCTTCGGAAGCGATTTTGCCGGACCTTCAACTTCGAGCTGCAGGCAGCCGCCACCGAGAACGGCGTGTTGATCTCGCTGGCCGAACAGCACAGCTTTCCACTGGACGCGGTTTTTTCGTTTCTCTCGCCAAAAACGGTTCGACAGGTTCTGGTTCAGGCCTTGATCACAGCCCCGCTGTTCCGAACCCGCTGGCGCTGGAATGCGACCCGCTCGCTGGCCGTGCTGCGTTTTTCGGGAGGCCGGAAAGTCCCATCCCCTTTGCAACGGATGCGGGCGGACGATCTGCTGGCCTCCGTTTTCCCGGAAGCGGCCGCCTGCCAGGAGAACATCGAAGGGGACATCGAGATTCCCGATCATCCCCTGGTCGAGGAAACCCTCCGCGACTGTCTGACGGAGGCGATGGACCTTGAGGGGCTCCAGCATGTCCTGGAGGCGATCGAGCGGAAGGAAATCCGCTGTATCGCCGTAGACACGCGCGAGCCGTCTCCGTTCTCGCATGAGATTCTCAACGCCAATCCGTACGCCTTTTTGGACGACGCCCCGCTGGAGGAGCGTCGCGCCCGCGCCGTGGCCGTTCGAAGGGGAATTACCGGAGAAGAAGCCGAGCAGTTTGGAAGACTCGACGCCGCCGTGATCGAGGAAGTCGTGCAGGAGGCCGCGGAGAGCTTCCGGAATCCCGACGAAGTGCACGACGCCCTCCTGACGTCGATTCTGGTCCCGGAACGGGAGCTGGAAGACCGTTCAGACATGCTGGAAAAGCTGGCTCTGGACAGTCGCGCTTTTTCCGTGAGCGTCGTTGGAACGAGCCCGGACCCGGTCCGGCATTCATTGCACAAGAAGTTCTGGCTGGCCGCCGAACGGCTCCATCTGGTCGAGTTGCTTTATCCGGAGGGGGAATTTGAACCTCCCCTCGGCCAGGAGATCCGCGGCCGTTTGTCCTCCCTGCAGCAGGACGATGGGAAGCTGACCCGGGAGTATGCCGTTCGCGAGCTGGTGCGCGGCCGGTTGGATTCGAAGGGGCCGATCGCGCAAGGCGCCCTTGCGGAGCTGTTCGGGCTGGAAGCCTCCGCCATCGAGAGGGCCCTTCTGGCGCTGGAAGGCGAGGGTTCGACCCTGCGCGGCCGCTTCACGCCCGGAGTCACTGAGCTGGAATGGTGCGAGCGAACGCTTCTGGCGCGCATCCACCGAAGAACCCTGGGCAAGCTGCGGCGGGAAATCGAGCCGGTTTCCGCCGCCGACCTGATGCGTTTTCTTTTTCACTGGCAGCACGTGGCCGAAGGGACGCAGTTGCACGGAATCGCCGGATTGGTCCAGGTCCTGAAGCAGTTGCAGGGGTTTGAAGCGCCGGCCGCCTCCTGGGAACCTTATCTTTTGAGCGGCCGGGTGTCCGGCTATGAAAGCGCGATGCTGGACCGATTGTGCCTGTCCGGACAGTTCGTCTGGGGCCGCTTCAGCCGCCCCGCCGCCTTTCACGAAGGAGACGGGTCAGGTTTCGAGAGGGTGCGACCAACGCGGCTGGCGCCCATCGCCTTCTTCGAAAGAGAGGAGATGCCATCGCTTCCAGGGCCGCGCCCGCACGACGATTCCGGCCCCCTGCCGCTTTCCCACCCGGCGCGGGAAGTCCTGGAGCAATTGGAACGCTGGGGCGCCTGCTTTGTTTCGGACTTGGCGAGGACCACCGGAAGGCTTCCGGCCGAAGTCGAGGAAGGGCTCTGGGAGCTGGTCACTGCCGGAATCGTGGCCGCCGACGGCTTCGACAACCTGCGCAGCCTGATCGATCCGAAAAGACGACTCGTCACGCGGCATCGAGCCTTGCAGCGAAAGCGAAAAAGCGCGCCTTCCCCGATGACCCGCTGGACTCTGCTGCGGCTTCCGGGCGGCGCCGGGCGCGAAGCCGACGGAAGCGACGTCGAGACCGCCCCAGCCGCGATCGATCAGGCGGCTCGACAGTTGTTGCGCAGATGGGGCGTTGTTTTTCGCGATCTGATCGCTCGGGAAACGCTGGCGCCGGCCTGGCGGGAACTCCTGACGGCGTATCGCAGGATGGAGGCCCGCGGGGAGATTCGCGGAGGCCGCTTCGTCGCCGGCTTCGCCGGAGAGCAGTATGCGCTGCCGGAAGCCGTCGACGCCCTGCGAGCCATCCGCAGAAAACCTCGAGACGGACGTATCGTCTCCATCTCTGCCGCCGATCCTCTCAATTTGATCGGAATCGCTGTTCCGGGCGAAAGAGTCCGTCCCCACCCGGAAACCGTCATCTGCTTCGAAGAAGGGGCGCGGACCGGCAGAGCCGGTCGGTGCTAGGTGCTTTTGGTGCTGGGTGCTAAGTGCTGGGTGCTGGGTGCTGGGATTTTGATGGACTCGAAGGGCGTATAGATCTCTGGAATCGGATCCTTGACTCTGTGGATCGCGCGTCAGGTCGACACAATTCATGGATCGGGATTAGACCTGCAGCCGAATTTCGACTGGGACGTACAACTGGAACCTCTCATTGCAATGGACAATCCCGGCTCGCTCTCATAACGGCCAAAAAATCAAAAGGGCGAACATTCCACGAAAAATCCACGACCAGGACCACCCAGCACCAAAAGCACTAAGCACCAAAAGCCCCCAGCACCAAGCACTTAGCACCAAGCACTAAAGACCCTACCCCCCATACTCCTCGATCCAGATCTCGCCGTCCAGATAATGCTCCTTCTTCCAGATGGGGACGCGGGTCTTGATGGCGTCGATGATGTAGCGGCAGGCTTCAAAAGCGTCCTGGCGATGGGATGCGGAAACGGCGATCAGGACGCTGCTTTCTCCTATTTCCATTCGGCCCACCCGATGGACGACGGAGGCGGCGTGCAGCTTCCATCGCTGGATCGCTTCCGCACGAATCGCTTCGAGTTGCAGCAGCGCCATGGAATCGTAAGCTTCATAGAAAAGGTGAGTCACCTTCTTTCCCCGAGCGTGATTGCGCACTACTCCGTCGAAGCTCACGACGGCGCCGGCAAGAGGAGACTGTACGCTGTCCAGGACGGCTCTCCGGTCGATCGGAAGATCGGTCAGCTCGACCATCGGGCGCCTCCACTGACGGGAGGGAAGAGGGCCACCTCGTCGCCCGGACGTACAACGGCGTCGGGGCTTGCGTACTCCTGATTGACTGCGATTCTGATGACGCTGCGATAGCGTTTCAAGGCCGGATGCTCTTCCTCCAGCAATTCAATCAAACGGGATGCCGGCATGTCTTCACGTACGGCGACTTCGATCTGTCCGGCGCCGACGATGTCTCTGAGCGAAGCGAACAGGAGAATCCGGACCATCGCAGTCCATTATACAGCCGCGCGGGCGGCTGCAAACGGGGATTCCCGCAGTCGAGAATCCCGCGCGGTCCTTTGTTGTCAGCTGAATCGCGGAGGGGTAACATGAAGAAAGTGATGGCCCGGATTCTCTTCATCGTTTTGCTTCTGCCGGCGGCGTCGACCACGCTGTCGGGGGAAATCCTGAAGGTGGAGGTCGAAGGAGTCATCGACCCCATCACGGCCGAGTTCATTCAGGATGCGGTCCGGAACGCGCAGGCCCAGAACGCCGAAATGCTGCTGATTCGGCTGGCCACGCCGGGAGGCTTGGGGATCTCGATGCAGGAGATCGTGCAGTCGATCCTGAACTCCAATGTTCCGGTAGTCTGCTTCGTCTCTCCTCCCGGGGCCCATGCGGCTTCGGCCGGGTTTTTCATCCTGCTGGCGGCCGATGTGGCGGCCATGGCTCCGGGGACCAATACGGGTTCGGCTCACCCCGTCTTTCCCTTCGGCATGGACAACGAGGTCATGCTGGACAAGGTCCGAAACGACGCATTAGCGAATCTTCGCAGCATCGTGCAGCGCCGCGAACGCAACAATGAATTAGCTCAACAGGCGGTTCTGGAAAGCAAATCGTTTACGGCGCAGGAGGCGTTGGAGGGAAATCTAATCGATCTGGTGGCCGAAAGCGAGCAGGACTTGTTGGCCAGAATGGATGGCATGGAAATTCGGCGCTTTGACGGCAGCGTCCACAAGCTGCGAACTTCGGGGCAAATCGTCCGGACCGTCGAAAAGACCTTCCGGCAGGAGATCCTGACCACGATCGCCAATCCCAACCTGGCGCTCATTCTCGGTGTCATCGGCCTGCTGGGCCTGTACCTGGAGTTCTCCAGCCCCGGGCTGATTTTCCCTGGAGTCTTCGGTGGCATCTGCTTTCTATTGGCGCTCCTCGGATTCTCATTGCTTCCGGTGACGCTGATCGGAGTGCTGCTGATCCTGTTGGCCATCGGCTTGTTCATCGCGGAATCTCTAATTCAGGGCTTTGGGATCCTGGGCGCCGGCGGAATCGTCTCCATGATTCTGGGCATCATTTTCCTGATCGATTCTCCGTATCCGGCTCTCCGGATCGACTGGGGCTTGGCGGTGGGCGTGGCGCTTCCGTTCGCCTTGATCTCCATTTTCCTGGCGCGGCTGGCCATTCGCTCCTATCGCTCGAAAGTCACTACGGGAGAGGCAGGGTTTTCAAATCAGGCGGCCGTTGCCCATACGGATATCGATAAGAATGGCGGGACAGTCCGAATCCAGGGAGAACTCTGGAGAGCGCATTCATCCGTCAAGATAGATAAAGGTTCGAGAGTTCGAGTCGTGCGCGCGAGGAATCTGGACCTCTTCGTGGAGCCGCTTGCCGAAGAAAGCCGCCCGGTTGATGAAAGCAACCGGGAAATGGTTGAGAACCGACCCGAATAGATCGGGTCCGCCAGCACCTGGGAGGAGTTACATGTTTGCCCAAATACCCTTGATCGTCATTGGAATCGTCATTCTTTACCTGTTTTCGGTCATTACGATCCTTTCGGAATACGAACGCGGCGTCATCTTCCGACTGGGAAGGCTGCTGCCCGAAGCGAAGGGTCCCGGTCTGATTTTTGTCTTTCGCCCGATCGATCGCATCGAGCGAGTCGATCTGCGGACCGTAACCATGGACGTGCCGGCGCAGGATGTGATCACCAAGGACAACGTAACCGTCAAAGTTAACGCAATAGTCTATTTCCGAGTGACCGACGCGAACCGGGCGATCGTCAGTGTCGAGAATTATCTTTTTGCTACGTCTCAACTGTCGCAGACGACGCTTCGTTCCGTGCTGGGGCAAGTGGAGTTGGACGAATTGCTCAGCCAGCGAGAGAAGCTGAATGAGAAGCTGCAGTCGATTCTGGACGAAAGTACCGACGCCTGGGGGATTAAGGTGTCGCTGGTCGAAATCAAGACCGTCGATCTCCCCTCGGAGATGCAGCGCGCCATGGCCAAACAGGCGGAAGCGGAAAGAGAGAGACGGGCGAAGGTCATACATGCGGAAGGGGAGTTTCAGGCAGCGGAAAGACTCAGGGAAGCCGCTTCGGTCCTGGCGAGGGAGCCGATTGCAATTCAGCTCCGCTACCTCAGCACCCTTTCCGAGATCGGAATCGAGCAGAATTCAACCATCATTTTCCCGATTCCGATCGACCTGTTTTCGCCAATGGTGAAGAAGACTGGAGATTCCTGAGTGCGCACGATAGCTTCGGAAAAGCGAAAGAGACTTGCGGCAAAAGTGTGTGCGCGGATTCCTCCGTCTTGGAAAGGATTTCAATGAAACCGGCGATGACGCAGCAGCGAGCTTTCGCACTTTTCGGCCTTGTGTTGGGAGCGACCTTCGCCTTCTTTCTCATGGGCCTTTGGATCGGAAAAAACCACTTGGCGGCCGATTCCGGCGCCCAGATCAGCGAGCTGGCCGAGCAGCCGCTGGAGGACGTGCGGCCGCTCCTCGATTTCTACGGAGAGTTCGCCGAGTCGGAGGCCGAGCCAAAGGATCGGGTTCCTTCTGCGGAATCGCAGCCCAAGGCGGATCCTCCGGCCGCCATCAGGGAAGTCGAGCCGCCGCCGCCCCCGGTCGTCGAGGAGGAGGCGCGTCCGGCGCCAGCCTCCGCTGTCGAAGAGTCTGAGGACTTGCAGGGGGAGGATGCCTATACCATCCAGGTCGGCGCCTACTCGTCGGAAAGGGAGGCCCGCGAACTGCTGAGCCGTCTGCAGACTTTCCACATCGTTGCCAGGATTCAGTCGCCTCAGCCGGGCGGCCCAGACTCCTATTACCGGGTCCGCGTCGGTCGATTCGGGTCTGCGGCCGAGGCCCGAACGATGGAAGCGGAATTGAAGGAAAAGGGGTTCCCCACATTCGTCACGCGCGTAGAGTAGGCATCGCGTT
>DATKAT010000229.1:0-3860 GCA_035514675.1 Acidobacteriota bacterium
CGGTCGGCCGCCGGAGAAGGGACGGCCCCGCCGCCGGCTCGAAAGTCTGCTGGAATTCACCTCGGCGGATCGTTTTCCTGAAGCCCTGCGGCTTTTCAAGCGCAGGGAGGATTTCAAGGCGGCCGTCGGCCTGCTGTTCGAAAAAAGGCGCCCGGAACAGGTTCACAGACTCCTGTCGGATGCGGCTGAAAGCTGCATCAATGCCTCGATCCGGCGGGTTCTGACCTCCAAGCCGGGGCTGCAGTCCGAACCGTTTCAACTGCTGGCGCTGGGAAGGCTGGGCGGTCGAGAATTCAGCTTCCAGTCCGACCTGGACCTGGTCCTTCTGGTGGACGATGAGAACTCAATCGCGTCCCTGTCCGATTTTCAACCGCTGCTGCAAGGCCTGCGCCGAGACCTGCAGGAAATCACCTCGGCCGGCCGAGCCTTTCAACTCGATTTTCGACTCCGTCCGGAAGGCCGCCATGGAGGCGAAATCGTTCCGTTAAGCGCTTTCCGCAGCTACTTCCGACAGAGAGCGGATTCCTGGGAGCTTCTGGCTTACGTGAAGGCTCGCTCGGTACTGGCCCATCGACTGGACATCGTTGAAAGCGGGCTTCTGCAGTCTCTGCTTTTCAGTCAGGATCTGGACGCGGACGAGCTCGATCGCGTTCGGCGGCGGAAGGAGTTGGAGATCGGCCGGGAGGCGGAGCGAAAGCTGTGGGATCTGAAGGTCGGCAAAGGAGGGCTGTTGGACATTCAGTTTGTAGTCCAATTCCTTCAGATTCTACATCAGATTTATAATCCTAACCTATTGTCCGCACTATCTGAATTACGCAAGATTGGAGGCATTGGAAAGCCCGGCTCCAGGACTCTGAGCGAGGCCGCCCGCGTCTACCATCGGGTCGAGCTGGTCAATAGTCTTTTCGCTCCCGGAGAGCGCCATCTGCTTTCCCGACAGCCCGGCAGCCATCGAAGGCTGGCCGGATTCTTCGGCTTTACCTCGGAAGAGCGGTTCATGCGAAAGGTCGGCCGCCTGCGGGAGAAGGTGCGGGGCGTTTATCGGGGATTCTTTCCGGTCTGAAGGCAGGCGCCGTGGAGAGCCCCGCTACAGAATATCCCGCTCGCCAGTGCGGATGTTGTATCCCTGTTCGACGGGGAGGACGAAGACGCGGCCGTCGCCGATTTCGCCGGTTCTGGCCGTTTCGATGATGGTGCGGATGGTTTCGTCGACCATGTCTTCGGGCAGAACCACTTCGATTTTGGCCTTGGGCAGCAGGCTGACGCTGTATTCCTTCCCCCGGTATATGGCGGTCTGGCCCTTCTGACGTCCGTGGCCGCGGACTTCCGTGATCGTCATCCCGGAGAGGTTCAGGCGGGTCAGCGCCTCCTTGATTTCCTCGACCCGGCTGGGTCGAACGATGGCGATGATGAGCTTCATGTTGAATTACCCTGCCGCATCGATCAAACTTTCCCGAAGCGATTCCTTGGTCTTCGGTCCCAGTCTACTCCCCCGGCGGCTCAAGTAGAAGACGTCTACGGCCCGCCCGCCTTCGGTCGAGATCAGCGCCAGCTCGATGTCGCATTCCAAGCGCGCCATTTCTCCGCTGATTCGATAAAGGAGTCCGATGGAATCGGGCGCCACGATTTCGACGATCGAGTAGTCCTGCTCGGCTCCCTCCTGTTCAAAGTGAACCGTCGGCGCAAAGGCGGGGCGCGTCGACTGAAAGAGCACGCTGCGCTCCTTCCCTTCCAGCAGCCGCTCCACCTGAATTTCCCCTCCAACCGCCTTTTCCAGGAGATCCAGCAGCCGCCCCTTTTCCTCCGGTCGTTTCGCGAAGGTCTCGCGCACGTCGGCAAACTGGAAGATGTCGAGCACGGTCCGTCGGCGATTGGCGAACCCGAATCCGCGCAGGATGTTCATTTCAAAATAGGACAGGAGTCCTGCGATGGTGGCGAAGAGACGCTTCTGATCCGGCGTCAGCACCCACAGCTCGAAATGATTCTCCTTGCGGATCAATCGCGTTCTAAGGGGCGATTGGGGGCTGAGGCCCTGGGACAGCTCGAAGTGCTGTTGGATTTCCTCGGGGGGCGTCGAGGTCAGGTATCGTCTGGGAAAGCCCTCCAGGAATCGTTCAAAGTCGGCGCCGGCGTCGAACTTCTCCAGAAGCCTTCTGGAAATATCCTTGGGCTCGATCCGCTCCTGGCCGTAGCCGAGCGTAAGCATGCGGTAAGCGGATAGATAGAGCTGCCACAGCAGATCCTTCTTCCAAGGGGTGAGCACGCCGGGGGCCACCGCCTGAATGTCGGCGTAGGTCATCAGCGTCAAGAGCCTGAGGCGCTCCGGATCCGCCACGAGATCGGCGAACCGACTGACGACCGATTCGTCTTCCAGGTCGCGACGGAACACGACGGCCGACATTTCCAGATGGTTTCGCACCAGAAAGACGACCCGGTCGATTTCATCCTTGGCGAAGCGCAGTCTCTTGAGGGCCCGGGCGGCCATGCGGGCGCTGGAGGCCGTGTGGCCTCCTCCCCTCCCTCCCTTTCCTACGTCGTGCAGCAGCAGCGCCAGCGTCAGCAGCCAGGCGTCTTCGGCTTCCCGAAGGAGCGCCAGGAAGCGACCGTCCCCGGTTGGAGAATCGAGCCGCTCGATATTGCGCACGGCCACCAGCGTGTGCTCGTCGACCGTGTAGCGGTGATAGAAATCCCGAATCACCCTCCCTTTGATGTTACCGAATTCGGGAAGGAGAAGCTCCAGAAATCCGACCTCGTACATTTCCGAGAGAATCCGATACAATCCAGGGCCCGGCGCCAGCAGTTGGCGCAGCAGGGGGGTCAGGCGCTCCAGATCAAGGCTTCCGCTCGCCTGCGGAAGCGTCTCTCGCAGGAGACTGCGGGACTCCGGAGCAAGCTCCAGGCCAGACTTCCGACACTCCACAAACAGCTTCAGCAGATCGGAAGCGCGACGGATCTCTGGAAGCGATTCAGGTGCGGCCGCGGGAGGAGATTCGAAAAAGCGGCTCCGTCGCAGCAGATCTCGGCAGAATCGGTGGATCTGTCGGGCGTTCAGGTAGTAGCTTTGCATCAGCGCCTCGACGCCGTGCTGGGGATCGAGGTCCCGGTACCCGAAGGCCTGGGCGACGGCCTCCTGAAAGCGATGGCTCAGCCGATCGTCTCCGCGGCCGCTCCTGAGGTGAAGGAGGACCCGGATCCGCGAAAGGAAGCGGGCCGATTCGACGGTTTCTTCCGAAAGGGGTTTGGAGTCGCCCCACAGACGGCGCAGCCAGCGACCGGCCAGATAATCCCGGAGGCCGCCCGGGGCTTCCTTCAGGTTGGGCTCCAGGTGATAGATGGTGGCCCCGTGCTCTTCGTGCCGGTGAACGGTCAACTCGACGACCCTTTGCTCGAGGATCCCGCTTTCGCGGCGGAGAAATTCCGAGAAGAAGTCCTCGGCCGCCTTTGCGGCCAGATCGGGATCGCCATACACCAGGCGGAGGTCCAGCATCGACAGGACCAGTTGCAGCGACTCGGCAGTCACTTCCCGCAAATGATCCAGACTCCAGACTTGGTGGCCCAGATCCAACCGCAGATCCCAGAGCGCGTGCAGAATAGAGCGCACCGCCTCCTCTTCGATCTCCTTTTCCTGGAGGATCAGCAGGTCGATGTCCGAGTGGGGGAACAGTTCGCAGCGGCCGTACCCGCCGATGGCGAACACGCAGAAGGGGGCCTTCCAGCGTCGATCCGCGGCCAGGCTTGCGATCAGACCGTCGACCAGCGACGCATGCCTGCGCAGATAGCGGCTCTCGTCCAGGTTCTCGCGAAACTCCCGTTCCAGCGCCTCTTTCCCGTTTCGGTATCTGATCTGGAGCGGCTGGAGG
>DATKAT010000230.1:0-14325 GCA_035514675.1 Acidobacteriota bacterium
TTTTGCAGCTCACGATTGAGCTTTACATCTCCAATCGTAACGACTGCGTCTGCGACTCGGCCTTCTCATCCCATCTCCTCGGCCTCCTCGACGTACTGCACGAGTACGACTGCGGGGGCCTTCGTCGCGCGCCTTGCATCCACGCCCCTCTCCGTCGCCTCGCGACGGAGGGGTTTGAGAAATGCGGGCTAGCGCCGGTTCCTTGGCGGCCCTTTCCGGGAAGAGAGTTTCCACAATCCCGCCGGAACGGTCAAGCCGTTGCGCCGGCGGGAGCGACAACACTTCCACATTTTCGAATCTTCGAGAAATTCGCAGGCCCTCCTCATCCGTCAGCACGGAAAAAGCCGTAGCCAGCGCATCCGCGGTTGTGCCGTCGGGAGCGATGACCGTTATCTGTCGCCCCGATTCGACTCCGTAGCCGGTTCGCGGATCCAGGATATGAGAAAACCGCCTTTCCCCCTCTTCAAGGCGCTGATACCGGTCTCCGGAAGTGGCCGCCGCGCGATGCCTCAAAGTCACCTGCCGGCCGGTTCCGGCGATTTCCACTGTCCAGCCTCTGCTGTTGGGAGGCGCTTCTCCCGCCACCAGATCCCCGCCGGCATCGACTAAAGCCCGTCCCAACCCCCGTTTGGCAAGCATTCTGACGATCTCGTCGGCTGCAAACCCCTTCCCGACGGCGCCCAAGTCGATTTTCGTTTTCGGGTTCGTCAGGCGAACGGAGCGCGTCATGCGATTCAGCAGAAGCTTTTCCATCCCGCAGAACTCCCTCGCCTCTTCAATCGTTCTTGCTTCGGGAGTCCTGCCATCCAGCCGAGACTGTCGCCAAAGCCGCGTCAGCGGTCCGACGGTCACGTCGAAAGCGCCCTCGGTGGCCGCCCAGATTTCACGTGAACGCAGTAGAACTTCAAAGAGCTCCGGAGAAACGACCACAGGCGCCGCGTAGGCTTTTCGGTTCACCAGCGACAGCTCGCTGTCTTCGCGAAAGTCGCTCATCACCCGGTCCAGATGCTCGACTCTGGCGAAGGCGGCCTCGGCGGCCCGCGAGCCCGTCTCAGGGTCCGGCGCGTACAGGGTCAGATGGAACTCGGTCCCCATGTGAATCCGGCGGTACTCGTGCCGTTGGAGTTTTTGGCCTTCGGCGCCGGGAAGAAGTAGGGCCAGCAGACCGGCGGCGAACCAGGTCACAGCACCGCCGCCTGGTCGATCGTGCCAAAGACGGAGCGTCCCTCCGCCCGGCAATCCATCCGAACACGATCGCCCGGCTGGAGCCATTCGGTCGTTGCGCTTCCGCCGTCCAGCACTTCCTGAAATCGCTTTTCGGTCAGGCAGGCGAATCCTCTCTCCTTTTCCTGATTCGAAACTGTCCCGCTTCCAATGACGCTTCCAGCCGAAAGCGGACGAGTGCGGCAGGCATGAGCGGTCAGTTCGAAGAAGCTGAAGTGCATCTCCCGGCCGTTCGGCCTGCCGAACAGTTGATCGTTGAACCGCACTTCGAGATCCAGGCCGATTCTGCCGTCCCTCCAATCCTCTCCCAATTCGTCCGGCGTGACAGCCAGAGGGGCGAAGGAGGAATTCGGCTTGGATTGCAGGAAGCCGAACTTGGTTTGTATCTCCGTCTTGACGATTTCGCGAAAAGTGATGTCGTTGAACAGAACGATCAGCGCAATGAATGGGGAAACTTCCGAGGACGGAGTTCCGCGCGGCACGTCAAGGGGCACAATCCCGAACTCCCCTTCAAAGTCTCCGCCGTACGAGGGGTCGATCAAATCGATCGGAGCGTTCCAGGCGAGCAGGTTGTCGCTGACCCCCTGGTACATCAACGGCGTCTGCTTTGCGGATTCCGGCATCCGGTCTCCCCGGGCTTCGCGGGCCCGTCGAACGTGAGACAGGAATGCGCTGCCGTCGTAAAACCCGGGAGCGTTGGGCAGCGGGGCCAGACAGTCATTCGGATTCAGCTCAAAGCTTTCCCGCGCGCTTTCTCGATTCAGACTTTCGTACAGCTTCCGCAGGTCCGGCTCGACGCGGTCCCAGGACTGCAGCGCCCGGAGCAGGGTGGGAGCGACGGCGGGTCCGACCAGAACGGCGCGCCGATTGTCGCGGGAAACCACGGCCAGGCGACCGTCCCTGTCTGAAGGATTGGGGGAGCGAAGCGTAGCGAGCTTCATACTGATTCATCCTTTCGCGCAATTCCGGTCGTGGACAGGAACTGGTGCAGGAGCTGATCCGGCTCCTCGATGCTGCAGCTTCCGAAACAGCCCTGATGGGCTTTGCGGGCGGATTCGATCCGGCTTGCGGGCAGCTCGAGATCCCGCCATCGAAAGCGCTCTTTCTCGAAGCGGAATGCAGAAGCGTCCGAGTCGCTGAGACAGCTTTGCAGACTTCGCACGCTGCATCGGCGGAACGAGAACGCCAGATTGAGCGCCGCCAGCAGATTGACGAATCCGAACGAGCCGTTGGCGCTGATGGGAGCGTGCAGGCCCTGAGTGGCTTTAAACGGACAGGCCTGCTGCGAGACGACGGAGATCGCTGCGGCCAGCTCGCCCGGGTCCGGCGCTGCGTCTCCTCCGGTGCGCACCTTGATTCCAATTCGAAGGGGCGCCGATCGAGCGGCCGCAAGCAGCGCCTGCAGCCCCTCGAAAGAATCCCCGCGCGCAGGGACTTCCAGGGAAACAGCCATCTCGGAGCGATTTTTCAGAAGTTCGCCCAGACCGGCGGTCAATCCGCCGATCTCGCGCCGATCGCAGGCAGCGACGGCATCGAAAACGGCCCTGGTTTCGTAAGACGAAACGAGGAGTTCCATCGAGCAAGATCTGAACTGTCCGATCAATTGAGCTATGGCATCAAGATCCCCGGCAATCGCGACAAGCGGGTCGGATTCCGGTTCTGAGCCAAGGACCGCCAACTCCCATGCGGAACCGTCCGCTCCGGCCGAATAAAGTCCCGCCGGAGTCAGGCTGCGCGCGGCATCCAGAGTCAGCGCGACGCGCTTCAACAACCAGGGGAATCGCCCCGTCCGGCGAAATCGCGCGGCAACCGCCAGCGCGTCTTCCAGACTCAATCGGGCCGGCGGAAACGTGCCGGCGTAGTCGACGACCCGTCCCAACATTGCGGTCAGGGCGGTGTATTTCTCCACTGAAATCTCATCTGCGCTCAATCGAGCGCTTGCAATTCAATCGGTCTCATTAACGATTCGGAGCGGCGGTCAGGAAGGTCCCGACCCATTGGCCCGGCGGTAGATCACATAGAAGTGATCTTCCAGAAAAGTGTGCGCGGTCGACAGTTCAAAGCCCGCCGCCTTCATCCATTCCTGAAGCTCCGACTCGGTGTACTGCATCGAATCGTGCCCCGATGGCCAGTTTCGCTTAAAGTCGATCAGTGCGACCTCGCCGTCCCGCCGGAGGTATCGGGGCAGGTTTTTCAAGTATTCCGCCGGATCGCGAATGTGATGGAGCGTGTCGGAAATGAAAATCAGATCCACTGCCTCAGGAATCTTGGGATCGAATTCTCCGGCCAGTACGGTTCGGATGTTGGGAAGGTTCTTGGCGGCCGCCGTCTTTTCAATGTGGGCCAGAAGATCGGAATCGATGTCAATGGCGTATACGACTCCCTCCGCCCCGACCCGCTCGGCCATGGGACGCGTAAACAGTCCGGAACCGGCCCCAAGATCCGCGACCACCTGGCCCTCGCGCAGCTGCAGCTCTTCAATGACTCTGTCGACCTGAAGCCGCTTGACCCTTTCAGCCGACTCCAGAATCTGAATGTAGCGGAGCGGATCCCGGTTCTGAGCGAGCGTAGAGGCCCAGGCCAGAACGGTCGCTGCTGATACAATCAGAACCCTCAAAACCTGAAAACTCCTGCGCCGACCCATTGACCCGAAGGATATCCTACAATGGTGTCGCGGCTCAAGGGGGGATGTCCTGAGCGGCGCCGGAAGACGCCGACTCAACAACCGTTTCCGACGTGGAGGGACATGGTGGCGAAGAAACTACTCCGACGAGATTTCGTGAAACTTTCCGGGCTGGCGCTGGCGGGAGCTCCCGCCGTTCTGGCGGCGCCCCGCTCCGGGACCTTCACCACGGCTCTTCTGGGGTCCGGCTGGTGGGGAATGAATATCCTCCAGGCTGCTCTGTCCTCGGGAAGAAGCGAAGCAGTGGCGCTTTGCGACGCCGATGAGTCCCACCTGCTGCCGGCGCTGGATCAGGTGGACGAATGGACGGGGAAACGCCCCAAAGCGTACCGAGACTATCGCGAGCTTCTCCGGGAGGAAAAGCCCCAAATCGCGATCGTCGCTTCCCCGGATCACTGGCATGCGCTGATGGCCCTGGCCGCCATTGAATCGGGCGCCCATGTTTACCTTGAAAAGCCCATCGGGCACACGATTCTGGAAGGGCGGGCCATGTTGAATGCAGCCCGCTCGGCGGATCGCATCGTTCAAGTCGGAACCCATCGCCGGGTGTCGCCCCACAACATCTCCGCCATGGAGTTCCTCAGATCGGGAAGGGCCGGCCAGATCGGAATGGTGCGCGCTTTTGTGTTCTACGGGGGCGGGCCGGGCCAGCCCCAGCCCGATCAGGAGCCGCCGGAAGGATTGGACTGGGATCTCTGGTGCGGTCCGGCGCCGAAACGTCCATTCAACCCGTCCATCCACCCGCGCGGGTTTCGCCAGTACCTGGAATACGCCAACGGACTGATCGGCGACTGGGGAATCCACTGGTTCGATCAGGTTCTCTGGTGGACCGAGGAAAAGCATCCGAGGAAAGCGTATTCCACCGCCGCGCGTCGCATCAAGCGGGACGGCACGAACGCGCCGGACGCCCAGGTGGCCACCTTCGATTTCGACTCCTTCACCCTGACCTGGGAGCACCGGCTCTTTTCCGGCAACCCCAACGAACGCCACAACATCGGCTGCTATTTCTACGGAACGAATGGCGTCTTCCATCTGGGGTGGCTGGACGGATGGACCTTTTATCCCTCCAACCAGGACGACCCGGTCATCCATGAGGAACCTCGATTGCACGAACCGGACCAGCAGAACATCCCGGAGCTCTGGCACGATTTTCTGGACAGCATCGATCGGAATCGCCTTCCCGTTTGCGATATCGAAAACGGTCATCTGGCCACCAACATCAGCCTCCTGGGAATGCTCTCGCATCGGTTGGGGCGCTCCGTCGAATGGGACGGAGAACGGGAAATTATCCCAGGCGATGAGCAGGCCAACGCGTTGCTTCGAAGGGAGTACCGGCAGCCGTGGGAATATCCCGCTTGATTTGAAGATTCGATATGCATCGCGAAAATAAAATCCATCCGTTTGCCGCAGCCGTACTGTGTATCTGCGCTGCCTCGTGGGGATTCCCATCGCCGGCTGCGTTGCCCGTCATACTTCCGCTGTCGGAACAAGCCCGCGTCATGGACGAGTGGCTCGAATTGCGACTCGATCGGCTGATCCCCGAACTGATGCGCCGAGAAGGCATCGACATGTGGGTCCTGATCGCTCGAGAGTACAATGAGGACCCCGTTCTGAAGACGATGCTCCCGGCCACCTGGTTTTCAGCCAGAAGGCGTACGATCCTTCTGTTTCACGACCGCGAGGAAGGAGGCGTGGAACGACTTGCCGTCTCGCGCTATGACATCGGCAGGTTTTTCGAAAGCGCCTGGGATGTGGACGCCCAGCCCGATCAATGGACCAGACTGACCGAGATCATCGAGGAACGGAATCCGGCCGCGATCGCTGTGAACTTCTCGGATCCCTTCGCCTTGGCCGACGGAATATCTCGGACCGAATTCGAAAGCTTGCGCAATGCCTTGCCTGAACCGCTGCGGGACCGAATCGTCAGCGGCGAGCGGTTGGCGATCGGCTGGCTGGAGACCCGCATTCCGGAAGAAATGGCGGTTTACCCACTCATTAACCGGATCGCTCATCGGATCATCGAAGAAGGATTCTCAGAGGCGGCCGTACAGCCGGGCGTCACGACGACCTCGCAACTGCAGTGGTGGTTCCGGGAACGAATTCGACAGCTTGGGCTGAAGACCTGGTTTCATCCGTCGGTTTCGCTTCAACGCGCAACCGGTGTCCAGCATGAAGGGGACTTTTCGGCGCGGCCCGACGATGCGGTGATCCAGCCGGGCGACCTGCTTCATGTGGACTTCGGCATCACCTACCTCGGTTTGAACACCGACACGCAGCGCCACGCCTACGTTCTCAAAACCGGCGAGACGGAAGCTCCTCAGGGGCTTCGAGTCGCGCTGGCGCAGGGAAATCGGCTCCAGGACATTCTGACTTCGAATTTCCGCGCCGGCGGAACAGGAAACGAGATTCTGGCGGCCGCCCTCGAGCAGGCTGAAAATGAGGGGATCCGACCGTCCATCTACACGCACCCCATCGGGGCGCACGGCCACGGGGCAGGCCCCACCATCGGATTGTGGGATCAACAGGACGGCGTCCCCGGCGCCGGCGACTATCCGCTCTTCCCCTCCACGGCGCATTCCATCGAGCTGAACGTCACCGTCTCCATTCCCGAATGGAACGATCAGGAGGTTCGAATCATGCTCGAGGAAGACGCCTTCTTCGACGGGAACGAGATCCGCTACATCGACGGACGCCAGACGGAACTCTATCTGATTCCAAGAGTCGCTCGATAGTTCTGCGTTCTGCGTAGCGCGATTAGAAGAGTCAGGAGTCAGGAGTCGGGAGTCAGGAGTCAGAACCAACGCGCGGCCCGCATGCGGTACAATTCGACCATAAGCGGTTTTCTAACGGGCATCGCATTCGCTTTCAAAACGCAATCTACATGGGGATGAATATGACATACGTTTTTAGAGCCCTGGTTGTTTTTCTCCTGGCTGCCGGAGGATTTTCCTGTGCGCCCGCGCACGGTCCGGCTAGCACTGACGAGGCGACCGCCTTTGTCGGCGTCACCGTCCTGCCGATGGATTCCGAGCGGACGCTTGAAGGGCAGACGGTTCTAATTCGCGGGGACCGCATCGTCGAGGTCGGCCCTTCGGAGTCGGTTGAAGTTCCCGCATCCGCGCGCGTGATCGAGGGAGAAGGACGGCATCTTCTCCCCGGCCTGGCCGAGATGCACGGTCATATTCCGCCGCCGGAGGCCCCGGTGGAGTCCGTCGAAAACGTTCTGTTTTTATACGTCTCCAATGGAGTCACAACGGTGCGCGGAATGCTCGGCGCTGCCGGACAGCTCGAAGTTCGCGAGCGGGTTCGCAGCGGCGAATGGATAGGACCCACTCTATTTCTTGCCGGCCCCAGTTTCGGCGGGCAATCCATTCCGTCTCCCGAGGAGGCGGAGGAGCGCGTCCGCCGACAGAAGGAGGAAGGCTGGGACCTGCTGAAGATCCATCCCGGGCTGACCCAGGAGGAGTACGAAGCCGTAGCCAGAACCGCAAAGGAGGAAGGAATCGATTTCGCCGGCCACGTCCCGCAGGATGTCGGCATCCTTCTTGCGCTGGAGTCGGGCCAGCGTACGATCGACCATCTGGACGGCTACATGGAATACTTCGACTCTTCCGATTTTCCGCTCAGCGCCGACCAGTTGCGTCCGCTGGTGGAAAAAACGCTGGAGGCCGGAACGGGCGTGGTTCCGACGATGGCTTTGTGGGAAACCATCCTGGGCGTTCCTTCGCTGGAGAAACTGAGCGCTTATCCCGAACTCCAATACATGCCAGACCAGGTATTGACAAACTGGAAGGAAGGCTTTGAGCGACGCCGGGAAGTCCCGCCCGTGCCACTAGAGCTGGCCGAAAAGATCGTGCAGAGTCGCAACCTGCTGCTGAAGGAAATGCAGAAGGCCGGCGTGGAAATTCTGATGGGGACCGACGCGCCCCAGTTCTTCAGCGTGCCCGGATTCTCGATCCACCGCGAGATCGCGGCCATGGAGGAAGCCGGATTGACTCCATACGAGATTCTAAAGTCGGGAACCGCTGCGATCGGCATTCATTTTGCCGAGAGCGACACGTTCGGTCTGGTGCAGCCGGGGCATCGGGCCGATCTGATCTTGGCGCAGGGCAATCCCTTGGAAGATCTTTCAGCGCTGGAGAATCCGGCCGGCGTGATGGTGCGCGGGAAGTGGCTTTCCCGAGCTGAAATCGACGAGCGCCTGGCGCAAATCGCCGACGCATCGCAATAACAGGCGGGAGCGCGACGAGCGCGCCCATTGGCTTCTTCTGCGCATTCTTGAATTGCACCGCCGCAAGGACTTACACTCAATAGCGATGATTTGAACTTCGGCCAAGGAGAAACGCCTGTGAAAATACCCGTCGCCATCCTATGCGCTCTTTTTTCCGCCGCCCTTCTGGCTCAAAACCCGACCGTCGCGGTCGGAGACAGGGCGCCCGATTTCACGCTGAACGGATCGGACGGCGTCGCCTATTCGCTGGAGCAGTTCCGCGGAAAGAAGAACGTCGTACTGGCATGGTTCCCCAAGGCGTTTACCGGAGGCTGAACGCTGGAATGCATATCGCTGCGGGACAGCGGTGAAGCGATCTCCCGGTTTGATGTCATTCATTTCGCCGTCAGCGTCGACGACGAGGAAACCAACCAAAAATTCGCCGAATCTCTGGAGGCCAATTACCCAATCTTGAGCGATCCCGACAAATCCGTCGCCCAGGCTTACGGGGTCCTGCATGAATCGGGGAATTTCGCGCTGCGGTGGACCTTCTACATTGACAAAGAGGGCGTAATCCGTCACATAGACCGTGAAGTCACGCCAGCCAGCGCAGGCCAGGACCTCGTCCGCAACCTCCAGGAGTTGGGGTTTTAGTGCGAGGTGCTGGGTGCTGAATTCTGAATTCTGACTCCTGACTCCTGACTCCACTTCCTTACGGTCGAGTCCGAACTCGGACACCCAGATCGTAAAAACTAAATTGCCTGGACCAGAAACCCCCCTCTTCCTTACCACACTCTCGGTACGAAAAACCTGATACCAAGCACTATATCCAGCACTCCAGCACCCAACACTCAGCACTCAGCACCTCGCACCCAGCACTCCAGCACCCAGCACCTCGCACCCAGCACCATGGCCCTTTTCTCTACTTGAGCAGATCCTCTTCCTCCGATATCTCGCGTTCGGCTTCGATTTGTTCCTCCAAGTGCGTATCGACGGAGACGTCTGATTCCGGGAGGGCCCCGGATTTGCTGGGAGGTTGTCGTCCGGCGGGTTCCGCTTTCGCTCGAACCTCCTCGGTGCGCACGATGTATGCGGGCTCGGGCATCTCGATTCCCAGACTGTCAAAGGCTTCTTTCAGTCGCCGGATCGCCTCGCTTCGGGTTTTCCCGAAATCCGCCCGCCGCTGGTCGACCCATCCGAAACCGCGGATGGTGACGCTGGAATCTCCCAGGGCGTCGACCAGGACTCTGGGAGGAGGATCCGAGAGGACGCCGTCCGACGCCATGAGGATGTCGATTGCTTCTTTCAGAACTCTGGCGAGGTCTTCCCTGACGCCGACTCCAACCGTGAACTCGAATCTGCGCAATGGATTCCGAGTAAAATTGACGATGGTTCCATTGAAGATCGCCGCATTGGGAATGCGCAAGTGGTTTCCGTCCAGCGTCATCAGCACGGTATCCCGGGAAGTCAGCCGCACCACTTTCCCCTGGTGTTCCCCGAGCCGGATGAGATCGTTGGGTGCGAACGGCTGTCGGATCGTGAGAATGACGCCCGCCAGATAGTTTTCGACGATGTCTTTGAAGGCGAAGCCCAGAACGATTCCGGCGATCCCGGCCGTGCCCAACAGCGCGCCGACCAGCGCCGTAATGCCCAGAACCTCAGAGGCCAGCGCAAGCCCGACGAGCAGGATCAGCGCCTGCACGCCTTGTCGGATGCGCATGCGTATGAACTGATGCTGGGCGCCCCCCACCGGCAGCCGCTCCCAGCGGCCCGCCAGCCGAGCCAGAAACCAGAAGACGAGTACGACCAGCAGCGCAACGAGCAAGACGGGCAGGAATGTCAGAAGGTCCAGCAGGTATTCCCGCGCCTTTTCCGCGGCCGGCGCGAGACGGCTTTCGATTTGCCGCGTGGCCTTTATTCGGTTGTCTACCCAAAGAATTTCAGGGAATTTCAGAACGAGTTCCTCGGCTCTCTCGCTCGTCTCCCAGGAAGTGACTTCCCCCTGCAGAAAGGCCACGCCTTCTCGAACTTCGACGGAGAGCCCTTTGAATTCTTCAACCACCTCGAAGATCGCCCGCAGCCTGACTTGTGCAGCCTCATCCTCCAAGCGGCGCTGACGAAACGCCTCCGATACATGCTCTGCCCCTTCGGCTGCCTCCTGCGTGCAGAATAAGGGGTTTCCGGCCATCAGGAACCACAGAAGAGCCAGCGGAATTCTTCTTCGAAGACTCCACCCGGACCGCAATTTCGGACCGCATTCGATCGGATCCATATCAGACTCCCGCCGGAAGGCTTGCGCAAAGGCGTCGCTTCGCCCGTCCGGACCGATTCATGGTACAAGAGAACGCTGAATTGTCGCATCTGCGACGGTGGAGGGCTCATGCGAATTGAAAGTCGCGTCAAGGAGGGCGTCGTCATTCTGGATCTGTCGGGAAAGATCCGCATCGGCGATGAAACGCAGGTACTGCGAACGCAGATCAATTCTCTCACCCAGGCCGGTGTGCAGCGGATCCTGCTGAACGTGAAGGCGATTACCGACATCGACAGCTCCGGAATCGGCGAGTTGGCCAGCGCTCACGCGACGGTGTGCCGCAGCGGAGGACAGCTGAAATTGGTGCACCTGAACCATCGACTTCTGAAGCTGCTGACGATGACCAAGCTGCTGACGGTCTTCGACGTTTTTGACGACGAAGCGAAGGCGGTGGCGAGCTATTACGATTAGTACTCTGCGGAATTCGCTTCTGGCGCTGTAAGATCTGCTCGTGTCGATTTACGCGGTTGGCGACGTTCACGGCTGCATGCGGACCCTTGAAGATCTGCTGTCCGCGCTTCCCTGGGATCCCGCGGAAGATCATCTCTGGATGGTCGGAGACCTGGTCAATAGAGGCCCCAACTCCCGGGTGGTTCTGCAGTGGGCCTCCCATCTGGAGCGGAAAGGCCGTCTGACGGCGGTCCTGGGAAACCACGACCTGGCATTGCTGGCTTCACACTGCGGAGTGCGCGACGAGGAACCTGATGACACCTTCCAGGACGTCCTTGCGGCGCCCGACGCGGCGCAGCTCTGCGACTGGCTGCGGCGACGTCCCCTGCTGGTCCGCTGCGGTTCCGACTGTCTCGTCCACGCCGGCATTCTTCCTGGCTGGAGCCTGGATACGGCGGACCGACTGGCCCGACAGGTCGAACTCCGGCTAGCCCGAAATGATTTCGCCGAAAGTCTGGAGCGGGTCTTCAGCCGGAATCGCGCCAGAGCGGTCGCCGGGGTGAGTTCGGGCGGCGAGGAAGACTCCGCGTTGAGCGTTTTTACTCGGCTTCGGCTTTGCGATCCCGCCGGCCGGATGCTGCAGGGATTCACGGGGCCGCCCGAAGCGTCTCCTCCGGGCGCGCAGCCATGGTTTGCCCTTCGCCCTCCCCAGGAGGGCGTCCACTTCGTTTTCGGCCATTGGGCCGCATTGGGGCTGCGACTGGGAGACCTTTACAGCGCCCTGGACGACGGCTGCGTCTACGGACGAACGCTGGCGGCGATTCGTCTGGAAGACCGCACAGTCTATCGGGTCGAAAGCAGGATGTAGGGTTTCAGGTTCTGCGTTCTACGTTCTGAACTCCTGCCTCCTGCCTCCTCACTCCTTCCTCCCTGCTCCCAGCTTCGCCACTTCGCGATGCCGGAAGCAGTCCGTCAGGTGGTCATTGACCATACCGACCGCCTGCATGAAGGCGTAGCAGATCGTAGGCCCGACGAACCGAAAGCCGCGAGACCGCAGCTCGCGGCTCATGGCCTCCGACTCGGCCGTCTTGGCAGGAATCTCCGAAAGCTCGCGCCACCGGTTCTGAATCGGCCGACCGTCGACGAACTGCCAGATCCATTCGGAAAAACTGATTCCCTGCTCTTTCAGCTGGAGATAGGCGCGAGCGTTGGCTACAGCCGATTCAACCTTCTGACGGTTGCGGACGATTCCCGGATCCTGAAGCAACTCAGCGATTTTCTCGTCCCCGTATAGAGCCATCTTCTCCGGATCCAGCCCGTCGAACGCTCGCTCGTAGTTCGACTGTTTGCGCAAGATCGTAATCCAGCTTAGCCCGGCTTGCGTCCCGTCCAAGATGAGCTTGGCGAACAACCGTTTTCCTACCCGTTCGGGAACTCCCCATTCCCGATCGTGGTAGCGGACGTACAGGGGATCGGTTCCGCACCATCCGCAGCGCCGCACATTCGATTCATGCATACGGGAGATACCCTCGGGCGGCGATTCCAGCCCAGCGCCCCACTCGACGGGCTGTGCGACCGAGATCGATAGCCCGACGGCCTGGCTCAACGATAGATTCGCCCGCCTTTCTTCTGAAACTCCTCTGCCTTTTCGGTCAAGCCTTTCTGAATCGCCTCGTGCGGGTCCAGTCCGGATTGAGCGGCAAATTCCCGCACTTCCTGGGTGATCTGCATCGAGCAGAACTTCGGCCCGCACATGGAGCAGAAGTGGGCCGACTTGGCGCCCGGCGCTGGGAGGGTCTCGTCGTGGTATTCCCGGGCCCGTTCCGGATCCAGCGACAGATTGAACTGATCCTCCCACCGAAATTCGAAGCGGGCCTTGGAAAGGACGTTATCCCGCAACTGGGCGCCGGGATGCCCTTTGGCCAGGTCGGCTGCGTGAGCCGCGATCCGATAGGAGATGACTCCCCGCCGCACATCCTCCTTTTCGGGAAGCCCCAGATGCTCCTTGGGGGTGACGTAGCAAAGCATGGCGCATCCGAACCAACCGATCATGGCGGCGCCGATGGCCGAAGTGAGATGGTCGTACCCGGGCGCAACGTCGGTCGTCAGCGGTCCGAGCGTGTAAAACGGCGCTTCCATGCACTCCTGCAGCTCCTTTTCCATATTGACCCGAATCAGGTGCATTGGAACGTGTCCGGGTCCTTCAATCATGACTTGCACGTCGTGCTTCCAGGCAATGCCGGTCAATTCTCCGAGAGTCCGGAGTTCGGCGAACTGAGCTTCGTCATTGGCGTCTGCAACCGAGCCCGGTCGCAACCCGTCGCCCAGGCTGAAGGAGACGTCATAGGCCTTCATGATCTCGCAGATCTCTTCGAATCGTGCATAGAGGAAGTTTTCCCGATGGTGCGCCAAACACCATTTGGCGATGATCGAGCCACCTCGCGAGACGATTCCGGTCAACCGGTCCGCGGTCAGGGGGATGTAGCGTAGCAGCACGCCGGCGTGAATCGTAAAGTAATCGACGCCCTGCTCCGCCTGCTCGATCAACGTGTCGCGAAAAACCTCCCAGGTCAGCTCCTCCGGTTTGCCCCCCACCTTTTCAAGAGCCTGATAGATCGGCACGGTCCCGATGGGGACCGGAGAATTCCGCAGAATCCACTCCCTGGTTTCATGAATGTTGGCGCCGGTGGACAGATCCATGACGGTATCGGCGCCCCAGCGGATGGCCCAGACCATCTTTTCGACTTCCTCTTCGATCGAAGAGACGACGGCCGAATTTCCGATGTTGGCGTTGATCTTGACCAGGAAGTTGCGGCCGATGATCATCGGTTCCAGTTCAGGGTGATTGACGTTGGCCGGAATGATGGCTCGGCCCCGGGCCACCTCGCTGCGGACGAACTCCGGGGTGATTTCGGACGGAATCTTGGCGCCCATGGGCTGGCCCGGATGCTGCTGCCACACTCTGCGGTCGCCGCTTCCCTGCCGTTTGGATTCCTCCCTTGCCTGGTTTTCGCGATGGGCGATAAACTCCATTTCCGGAGTAATGACCCCCTGCTTCGCATAATGCATTTGCGTGACGTTTCCTCCGGGGGCCGCCCGCCGAACGGCGGGCAGAGCGGGAAATCGAATCGGATCCAACCCGGGGTCCCTTCTCCGCTTCTGTCCGAAAATCGAAGAAGTCTGCTCCAGTCGCAGCGTATCCCCGCGCCGCTCGATCCAATCTTCCCTCAGGCGGCCCAGTCCGCGGTGGATGTCCACCTCGGCCGTTGCGTCGGTATACGGTCCCGACGTGTCGTAGGCGAAGTAGCGGACCCTGCCGTCGGCCCGTCCCTCGGCCTCCTCCTGCAGACTGATCTCACGCATGGGAATGCGCAAGGGGCCCCTTTCGAGGTACGTCTTGCGGGACCCGGGGAACGGCCGGCAAGTGATCTTCGCTTCGGGGATTCTTTCTTTCTTCAGGCTCTTTGAGCTCACGGTGTTTCCTTTCCGGAGGGCTTCGCTTGCTGA
>DATKAT010000231.1:0-5723 GCA_035514675.1 Acidobacteriota bacterium
GCGGCTTTGGAGTTTCTGGTTCACGTCGACGGCGCCGAACTTCCTGCAGACTTGATTCACGTTGAGATCGACGTTCCTGACGACGTGCGGATCGATCGAATCGAGCGGGCGCAGCTGCCCCGGAATTGGCGCAAATATCCGGCGCCGGAAAGGCTGCAGCAGTTGGGAGGCGATTGGCTTTCAGGCCTCGCCACGGCCGTCTTGCAAGTCCCTTCCGCCGTCATTCCGGAAGAATGCAATTACCTGCTCAATCCATTGCACGTGGATGCAACGAGATTCGCCTTCGTTCGATCGGCCGATTTCATCTACGATCCTCGCTTGGCCGAATGACGAGCGTCAGCGGGACGGAACTCGGCTCGCTTACTCGATTCTAAAGGACGCCTCTCCCAAGGATGCGCCATCGGGCCCTTGCACGACGACGCGCCAGGGGCCGGTCTGGCCGGCGCCGATCCGTTTGCTGCTCCAGGTGCGCCAGCGGTCCCCCTGCACCGAGAGCGAGACGCGATCCCGCTCGATGTCGCCGTGGTACCAGACGTGCACGATCTCGGCCAGTTCGCCCGCGCCGGTCACCTCGGAAAAGCAGTAAACACGGTCGACTTCGGGTGAAAAGGTCTCCGCCGCGCCCGTCGGCTCCCGATCCTCGACGCCGGCGGCGACCACGACTCGGGAGACCCCCAATTCGCTCGCAGAGACGGTCCCAAAGACCATCAGCGTCACGACTATGGCCTGTCCAAATAGGAGCGTTGCTCTGAGCATATTCTTGTTCCTTTCTTGAAATGGGCGTTTCATTTATCGTACCTGATTCTGCGGAAACCGGTGTGCAAAGGAGCGGCGCGGGTTTCCAGCCCGCGATTCGGAAATGACCGGCAGGATGCCGGTCCTACGGTTTTCTGACCTTCCCTTCGGGGAGTCGCCCGCCTTCCCGCACGAACCATTCCATTTGGCTGAAGATTCCCCTCAGGATCCGAACGTCCCGCGAGGTCAGTTCGGCCGATCCCAGGAGCCGACGGATGGAATTCATGATGTGGGCGGGGTTGCCGCTGCTCAGGAAGCCAATCTCGATCAAGACCTGCTCCATTTGCCGCAGCATCGCCTCGCGCTCCTGAAAACCCGCCAGAACCGGTGCTGGGCCGCGGGAAGCTTCAGCGTCGGCTGCCATCAGTTCATAACAGAGCACGAGCACCGACTGGGCCAGATTCAGTGTGGGAAACTCCGGGTCGGAAGGAATGGAAACCAGAAACTGGCACTTGGCCAGATGATCCTCGCCGAGCCCCTCTCGTTCGGAACCGAAGATCAGGGCGACGCGCTGAGCTTCGGCAGATCCCAGAATTCTGGGCGCCAGCTCGCGAGGGGAGTAGACTCTGCGCCGGGCCCGGCGTCCTCGAACGGATGTCGCTCCCACCAGAATGCCCTCGTCGGCGCAGGCCTCTTCGAAACTCTCATGGACTTCGGCGTCAGTCACGATCCGCCAGGCGTGGCCCGCCATCATTCTGCACTGCTTATCCGTCAGATTTGGCGGATTGACCAGTTTCAGACGGCGCAGGCCCATGTTGGACAATGCGCGGGCCGCCGAGCCGACGTTGCCGGGATAGATGGGATCGACCAGCAGAACCGAAAGGTTGCGCTTCTGATTGCCGTTCACAGCAGCAAGACGCTTGAAGCGAGCGCCTAACCCGCGGTCCGCTCCGCCGCCAGGCTCAGCCGGATGCGAGCGAAGGCTTCCTGGAGATTCTGGACCGACGTGGCGTAGGAAAGTCGAATGTAGCCCTCCAAGCCGAAGGCGGAGCCCGGGACCGTGGCTACCCGCGCTTCCTGAATCAAGAACCGTGAAAACTCCTCGGAGGTCGAGCAGCCAGCTATCTGCATGGCTTCCTGTACGTTTGGAAACGCGTAAAAAGCGCCGTGCGGGCGTCCGCATCGGAATCCTGGCAGCTTCCCCAACTCTTCGATCACCAGCTCCCGTCGTCGCTCGTACTCGCACTTCATCCGTTCGACCTCCTCCGCCCCCGAGGTCAACGCGGCTTCGGCGGCCTTTTGCGAGATCGAGGAAGCGCTGCCGCTCTGGTGGCTCTGGTATTCGGAGATCTTCTGGATCAGGTCCCGATGGGCCACCGCGTAGCCGACCCGCCATCCCGTCATCGAGAAGGTTTTCGAGAAAGACCCGACGATGGCGTAGAAATCGTCGGCGGAGCGAACGAACGACGCAAGGGAGGCGTGGCGGGCCTCGCCGTACGTAAAATATTCATAGGTTTCGTCAAACAAGAGGAACAGGCCACGCTGCCGGCCGATTTCGGCCAAGGCCGCCACTTCCCTCTCAGGGATGATTGCGCCGGTCGGATTGTTGGGCGTGTTGACGATCAGCCCAGCCGTAGGCGGCCCGCAGGCTCGTTCCACGGAAGCGGCTTCCAGAACGAATTCACTCTCTTCCGGGGTCAGCAGATCGACCGGGACGGCGCCCGTCAGCTTGACCGCCTCCGGAAACGTGACCCAGTAAGGTACCGGGTTCAGCACTTCGTCTCCAGCCTGGAAGACGGCCATGCACACGTTGTAGATCGCGTGCTTGGCGCCGGCGGTCACGATCACGTTGGCGGCACTGAAATCGGCGCCCCACTCGCGATTGTACTTCTCGGCGATCGCTTGGCGAAGCGGGCGGATGCCGGCTGACGGCGTGTACTTCGTAAAATCCGCGTCGAGCGCTGCCCGAGCGGCGTCCTTAATCTCCTCCGGCGTCGGAAAATCGGGCTCCCCGGGACCCAGATCGATGACATCGACCCCCTGAGCCCTCAGCTCCTGGGCTTCCTGCATGACCGCCATGGTGGGCGATGCGCTGATTCCAGACATTCTCTTGGCAATTCTCATGTCTTCAATTCCTGCTTCAGTTTGCGCCTGGCCTCCTTGACCGTTTCCAGCACCGTTTCCGGATCTCTTCCCGTAATCATCGCAACTTCGTCCGAAGTGAACCCTTCGAGCGCAAACAAAACGAACGACTCTCTGACCTCGTCCGGAAGTCTCGCTAGAATCTTCTGCATTTGATGCTCCACATCCTCTCTTTCCAACATCGCCTCCGGGCTATCGGTCGACGAATCCGCAAGAAGATCCGCCAGCTTCAGCACTTCGTCCGGCTGGTAGAAATTGAGGCTCTCATCGTACCAGCGGTCTTCCTGTTCGGCGGCCTCTTCGAAATGTCGCTCCTCCCGGTGGCTGTCCACTTCATCCATGCGTTTGCGAAGCGTATCCCGAGCCACCTGAATGATCCACTGGTCGAGGGGTACGTTGTTGGGACGCGACGACGCCCGGGACGACGCCCGCAGAAAGACTTCGTCGACCAGTGCATGCGGCTCCAAATGTCCGGCCGGAACCCGTCCGATCAGAACCTGGTGGTAAATCTCCCTGCGCAGATAGTTTTCGACTTTATCCAACTGGTCTCCGAGAACCCGCTCGAATTCTCCGGGGGGCGCCGCAGGAATTTCGTCGACGACAGGCTCGGGGGCGCGTCTCCACATGCGCTCCCGGTTCAACTGGCTCTTGAAGCGCTTGACCCGCCGCAAAAGCTCCTCGAACGCCCGCAGAACGCTGCTGGTCGCGTTGTCTTCGATCTCCTCAACCCGGATGGCCCGCTGCGGAATGGCCAACACCAGGACGGTCTGAAACTGACTGCCGCGCGGCAGCTTTTCCAGATTCACGTTCAAGTCCAGAACTTCTCCCGCAAACGTGGGCAAGAGCTTGCGCACTTTGCCCGCCTGCCGGGCGATCAACTTGTTTAAAACGGGTGTGACTTCCAGGTTGCGATGCTGAATCTTGAGGTTCATGCAGTCCCGATTATATTCCCGAGGGAAACATCGGGCAATCGCAGGACGCCGCGGCGGACGGGTTCCAGCAATGGAATCAAAAGGGCAGTCCAGGCGCCTTGGAGGCCTCGCGTCCGCTGCGGCTTTCCTCCTCGTCCGCATCGTCCTGGCCAGCGGCGGGAGTCTCTGCACCTCTCTTGTACAGAAAACGCTGCAAGTAGCGATCGTAGCGAGTGAATTCCGAAGGCGCCTGGGCGTCTTCAGCTATGACGCGAAGAATTCGATTCATCTTGGCATCCAAGTCGTCGACGTAATGCAGCAAAAACGCCTCGGGAATCATCGGCTCTTTGGGCGAACCCCATTCGAGCTGGCCCTGATGGCTCAAAATGAGATGCTCGATCAACATCCCCAGTTCGCTCGGAAAGTCGGGAACCCGCGCCGATTCCTCCCGAAAAATGTCGCGCCCGATCACTACGTGGCCGATCAACCGTCCAACCGCGGTGTAGGAAGGATTTAACGGCCCGCTCAGCTCCTCCAGCTTCCCGATATCGTGCAGCACCGCGCCGGAAATCAACAGGTCCCGATCCAGGTCCGGATACTTATCTGAAAAAAACAGGACGCTGTCTAAAACGGACAGCACATGCTCCAGAAAGCCGCCGTAATACTCATGGTGAATCTCGACGCCTGCGGGGAAGGTTCGCACCGAATCGGCATAACGGTCCAGCACGTTGTTGAGCGCCTGCCGAACGGCGGGACGAGCCGTTTCGCTCTCGATCTTGGCTCTCAGCTCCCGCCACATGGCGTCGATGTCGTAGCGAGTGGTCGGGATCAGGTCCCGCTCGGAAAACCCGGCTTCGTGGTCCTGCCGCTCGACCATTCGAAGTTGATCGACGATCAACTGTCGAGCTCCGTTGTACGTCTCGACCCGCCCTCGGTACTTGACGAAGCCCCCGTCCTGCAGCAAAGGAAAGATTCGATCCGCGTCGTCCCAAACCCGCCCCTCGATGCGGCCCGTGCGGTCCCCCAGCACCAACCGCAGATACGGACTCCCGTCCTTCTTCTGACGGACTTGCAGAGTCCGCAAGTGGGCGAACGAAACGACCTTTTCACCCTCTTCCAGATCCCGGATCAACTTGGCAGGCACGCCTCTGAATGTATCACGCGAAGGTGACGGCGGAAGGGGGTTCAGGTTTCGAGTGCGAAGTTCGAGGTTCTGAGTTCTGCGTAGGGCGATTCGATGAGCTGACGGGCCGAAACGAGGCCGCAAGGCCGGCAGTTTTTAGCCCAGTCCGTCAGGGCTGGGTGGAAGCCGCCCCCACCACCGAGAGCGCCCGTCAGGGGGCGGCGCGTTCGAATCCGTTCTGCGTTCTCGGATACAGTTCGTGTGGCGATCGTTCTCGCGGCGACGCTGGTGAATCGTTTCTCTCCGCCTGGCAGTTGGGCCTTTGGGAAGAGCGTGGAGAATCCCGCCGCCCCCACATTAAATCGACGTGCAGGCCTTGACATTTGGCAAATCTTTATTTCCCAGCGAGATGGAACTCGGAACTCGGAACTCGGAACTCGGAACTCGGAACTCGGAACTCGGAACTCGGAACTCGGAACCCTTACAGCCCCACAGCTTCCAGAAATTTGCGGACGGAATCGACGCCTTCAAGGAGGACGCTTTTGGGCGGTTCCGGCAGCGGAAGATTGTTTGCGGGCAGGAGCACTCTTTGGAATCCGAGGCTGGCGGCCTCCCGGACGCGGGCGTGAATCTGATTGACGGCGCGAACTTCTCCCGCCAGCCCCACTTCGCCGATGACTACGGTATCAGGGGGGAGCGGTCGATCGTAGAAGCTGGAAGCCACGGCGGCAACCAGAGGCAGGTCCACGGCCGGCTCGGAGAGATTGAGCCCGCCGGCGACGTTGACGTAGACATCGCTGCCCATCAAAGTC
>DATKAT010000232.1:0-7024 GCA_035514675.1 Acidobacteriota bacterium
ACAGTCGGCCGGCGAAGCATCCCGGCCGACTGCGTTGCTCGTCGCGCACATATTCCCGATATGCGCGGTCCTCGCGCCTTGTCGGCCGGGCGCCTCGCCACCCTTTATATTGCGACGGACTTCTGACTCAGGACACTAGCCTGCATTCCCGGGGAGGAGGCCCTGGCCGCATGGGAACGATTCGTGCGATTTCGGCCTTTCTCGTTCTGGGCCTGTTTTCCTGGGGTTGTCTGTCATGGAACGGACCCGCTTCGAATCGCGCCGCGAAAAAGACGATCGTCCTAGGAATCGACGGATTGGATCCCGAACTGTTGCAGAGGTTCGCAGAAGAGGGACATCTTCCCCACTTTTCACAGTTCCTTAATGAGAGGCACTTCCGTCCGCTGCAGACGACGATGCCTCCATTGAGCCCGGTGGCCTGGTCAACCTTCATTACCGGTCTGGACCCTGGCGGCCACGAGATCTACGACTTCCTGCACCGCGACCCGGATACTCTGTCTCCGGAACTCTCGCTTTCCCGTGCGCTTCCACCATCCCGAACTCTGGAAATCGGCTCCTGGGTGCTCCCGCTCAGCGGCGGCGGGGTCGAACTTCTGCGAAAAGGGACGGCGTTCTGGGAACTACTGGGGCAGCATGGCGTTCCAACCGCCATTTACAGAATGCCGGCCAACTTTCCGCCCGTGGAGACTGCGGGTCACGCCCTTTCGGGGATGGGAACGCCGGATATTCTCGGAACGCCGGGAACTTTTTCACTTTACACGACGCACCCCCCAGCGGAGGCTGAATCCATCACAGGCGGACAGGTGTTCCCGGTTTCGATCCAAGAGAACGTGGTGAGAGCGGAGCTGGTAGGCCCCCCCAACGCGCTGCGCGTGGCGGCGGCCGAACCGGGCCAAAGCCCTTCCCACCCGACCATGACGGTCGACTTTGCGGTTTATCTGGACGAATCGTTTCCCGTCGCGAAATTCACCGTGCAGGATCAGGCCTTCATTCTGCAGGAGGGCGAATGGAGCGACTGGGTGCCCATCACGTTCGAGGCGATGCCCCTGCTGGTTTCGGTCAGCTCTATCGGGCGCTTTTACCTGAAACAGGTTCGACCTGAGTTTCAATTGTACGTGAGCCCCCTGCAGATCGACCCGGCCAATCCGGCCATGCCGATTTCCAATCCCGAAAGCTGGGCGGCCGAACTTTCCGATCAACTGGGATACTTTTACACGCAGGAGCTCCCCGAGGACACCAAGGCTTTTTCAGCTGGAGTTTTCGACGGATTGGAATTCTGGACTCAGTCCCAGAGCGTTTATCGGGAGCTGCGCCGCTCGCTCGATCTCGCGCTGGAACAGTTCGACAGCGGTCTGCTTTTTTACTATTTTTCCACGGTGGACCAGGGCTCCCATATGCTCTGGCAATATATGGACTCGGATCATCCTTATTACCGGCGCGACGAGCTGCTCAGCCACGGGATCCGCCAACTTTACGTAGAGATGGACCAGGTCCTGGGCCGGGTGCTGGAAGCCATCGACGACGAAACTACGCTGATCGTCATGTCCGATCACGGTTTCTCTCCGTTTTACCGAGGCTTTAATTTGAATTCCTGGCTGCTGAGCCGCGCATACGTTCAGCTGAATGATCCGACCCGACAAGGGGAGTTTCAATTGTTTCAAAACGTCGACTGGTCCCGAACCAGGGCCTACGCCCTAGGCCTGAACGGAATCTATCTCAACCTGCGGGGACGCGAGCCGAATGGGATCGTTTCGCAGACGCAGGCCCAGACCGTTCTCAATCAGATCGAGCGAGACCTTCTTGCGCTGCGCGACCCGGAGGACGGTCAGCCGGTCGTCACCTTGGTGGTGCAGACCCAAAGGGATCTGACCAGCCCGGATCTTTCCATTGCTCCGGACATCATCGTCGGCTACAACCGGGGATACCGCAGCTCCTGGAAGAGCCCGCTGGGCGAATTCCCGCGAGAGCTTTTCGAGGACAATCTCGATCCGTGGAGCGGGGATCACAGCATCGACTATCGTCTGGTGCCCGGCGTGCTGATCTCCAATCGAGTCATCACGATGGAGACTCCGGCCCTGTATGATTTAACCGTCGCCGTCCTGAATGAGTACGGAATTGAAAAGCTGCCGGAAATGATAGGGCGGAACTGTCTGGCCGAGTCGATCAGGGGAGGGACTCGGCCGTGATCCGCGGCTGAAATGGAGGAAGATATGTTTGGTTCCAGCAAGGTCAAGATCGACAAACAGTTGATGGAAAAGATCAAGAAGTACTCCCAGCTGGCGGGATACTCTTCTGCGGAAGAGTTCGTTCACCATGCTTTGGAGAAGGAGTTGGCGAAGTTCGAGGACGCCAAGACCGACGAAGAGATCAAGGAGAGATTAAAAGGGCTCGGATACATTTCGTGAACTGCGCGGGAATCGATCGGCGCCGACGGCGATGTCGAGGGAGCGTGGGGCCGTGAGGCGACGCTGCCCTGCGGGGAATCGAAATGGCGGGAAATCAGACCATGGCATGGATCATTGACGCGTTAAACGGCGGGGCCGGGTGGATTTTCGGATGGCTGACCTATCCTCTGCCGACCGGTTGGCTGCCGTTGATCTGGGTGTCCGCCCTGACCGGCGTCCTGATGGTCTGGATTTTCGGCCGGGTTTCCGATCAAGACGCTATTCGAAAGGTACGGGACAGGATTCGCGGCCATCTGCTGGGGGTCCGCTTGTACCAGCACGATGTGGGAACCGTGCTGCGGTTTCAGGGTCTGATTCTCAGGGACACGTTCCGGTACATGCGGCACTCGCTGGTCCCCATGCTGGTCTTGATCGCTCCCGTCCTGTTGATTCTGGCTCAATTGAATCTGCACTATTCACGCGCTCCCCTGCGGCCTGGCGAGGCGGCCGTTCTGAAGGTGGTCGTGCAGGATGCCGCTCATCTGCGCCTGTTGGATCTGCAGGTCTCCGAGGGTCTGCTGATTGAGACGCCTCCGGTCCGAATACCCGCGCTCAAAGAAGCCAGCTGGAGAATTCGAGCTGAAAGCGCCGGGCTGCAAACATTGACGGTTGGTCTGGGCGACCGGACTTTTGAAAAGCACGTGCAGGTCGGAGAGTCGTGGCAGCGCGTTTCCGAAATCCGAACGCGATCGGCTGTCCTATCGATTCTCTATCCGGGAGAGCCGATGCTGCCGTCCTCAGCAGGAATCGAGTCGATCGAGGTCTCCCACCGGCAGGCCTCGCTGCGATTGGCGGGCTGGACAGTTCACTGGCTCGTGGCCTTTCTGGCGCTTTCGATCGCATTCGGTTTCGCCTTCAAGGGCCCCATGGGCGTACAGGTATGAGATCCAAACCAAAAGGCTGGCTGGAAGAGATCAAACGGATGTATCTTCGGGGGCGATACGGGCATCCGATCTACGTCGTATCGGGACTGCCCAGGTCCGGCACTTCCATGATGATGAAGATGCTGGCCGCCGGAGGGATCGAAGTCTGGACCGACCGGGCCCGGGAAGCGGATATCGACAACCCGGAGGGCTACTTCGAACTGGAGCGCATCAAGAACCTGGAGAAGGACTCGGAGAAAGCATGGTTGTACGAAGCCCGCTCCAAGGTCGTCAAGATCATTTCCCATCTTCTTGGGGAACTTCCTCCGGTGCATTTTTACCGCGTGATCTTCATGCAGCGGAACCTCGACGAAGTGATCGCTTCGCAGAACAAAATGCTCGAGCGTGTCGGCAAGCAGGGCGATCGCGGCGACGAAGAACTCGTCCGGCGAACGTTTGAAACTCATCTCTGGCGAACCAAGTACTGGATGAAGCAGCAGAAGCACTTCGACTTCATTCCCGTCGAGTACGCCCAAGTCATTCAGGATCCGGAATCATGCGCGCGATCGCTTAGAGATTTTCTCGGGCGGGATCTCGACCTGCAGGAAATGGCGCAGGCGGTCAACCCGTCCCTTTACCGAAACCGCCTGCGGCCGGATTGACCGTCCGAGGGCATGTCGCCGTCATCCGGACGCTACTGAATGTACCCGAGGCTTCTCAGCCGCTTCAGTTCCTCCGGATCGAGGCCTTCCGTCTCGTCGGCGTCAGGCAGCTGGGCGGCCTCGGCCATCTCCTTCCAGCTTGCCAGCCTTTCCTTCAGCATCTGGACGATCTCCGGACGGGATTCAGCCAGGTTGTGCTGATTCAATGGATCCTCGAGGTGGTTGTACAGTTCAACCTCGGGATGCCCTTCTTCTCTCTCTGTGTTGTGAATCAGCTTCCACCCGTCTAGGATGATGGCCACCGACTCCGTGTGATTCGGAGGAGGGCTGATTCTCCCCTCGATGGTTTTCGCCTTCTCGGCAATGGCCGGACGCGGCTCCCAACCGAGCCGGGCGGCCTCCTCGCGGAGCGCAGATCCTTCCATTCCCCGCGCCGCGGCCGACAGCAGAGGCAGCAGGCTCTGACCCTGCAGCGAATCCGGAACCTCCAGGTGGCTCAGTTCCAATAGAGTCGGCATCAGGTCGATATTGCGAACGGTTTCATCGATTCGAGGCCCGGGTGGAACGAATGAAGGACCGTAAAGGAAGAGCGGCACGTTGATCAACTCGCCATACACGGACTGTCCGTGAAACGTCCAGTCGTGCTCCAGGAATTCTTCTCCGTGATCGCTGATGAAGGCGATGACGACCTTGTCTTCGAGGCCCAGGGTTCTGAGCCGCTGCAGCAGGCGACCGAATTCAACATCCATCCCTCGAATCGAGCCGTCGTACCAGTCCTTGTCGTGATCGACGTACCGTTCCGGATCGATCCCCGCCTCTTCCAGTTCATGGCGCCTGGGCATTCCAAAGTCTTTACGAAGCGGGTGAACGATATGCTGTTTGACTTTCTCAACGCTGGCCTCGTGCTCCTCCTTATGGGCCGGGTCCGCCCACAGAGTGTTGTACGGCCGGTAAGGCTCGAAAGGATCATGCGGGTCGAATACTTGCACGAACGCATAGAAGGGAACGTCCTTGTGGCGGGCCATCCACTCGGAAAAATGGTCGATATACTTCCGAGCCGTCTTGCTTCTTCGATCTGGATCAATCGATCCCCTCTCGTGCAGCTCCTCGAAGCCCTGGTGCAGATTGGTCATTTTTCCCGTAAAGGGCACCGAGGAGTAGCCGATGGTGGCAAACCCGGCGGTGCGATAAATTTCGGCCAGAGTCACCGTAGTGGCCGGAAGCCGATCCATCGCATCCTTAATCCTGTGCGACCGGGGATACAGCGAGGTGACGATGGAAGGGACGGAAACCTTAGTCCAGGACGCCTGCGAAATGGCATCCAGAAAAAGCGCTCCGCCGGCGGCGGTCTCTGACAGGATGGGAGCGGTTTCCCGGCCGTAACCGTAGAAGTTGAGGTGATCCCTGCGCAGCGTGTCGGCCAGAAAGATGATGACCCCTTGGGGAGGAGCGGATGCGGCCGGCAGTTGAAGGGCGCGGTCAGGCCGGTGGATCGCCGCGGGAGAAGGGACGCCCTGGTTCCGAATCACCGGATTTCCCCAGAATCCGAGCGTTCCCGGCTTCTCCGCCTCGATGGAGAGCGCGAGACGCAGGTTTCCACCGGAAAAAGGAGAAAGATCGAGCGGAACGGCTTCCCAACGGTGAGGAGTCGTTACGGTGTGTTCCACCAACAGGTCCGGCGAGCGATCCGGAAGACGGATTGCGAAGGTCACTGCTCCGTCTTCGACCGTTCCGACCTGCAGATGAAAAACAGGATTGCGGGGAACCGAAACTTCAAAATGGATCGTTTCCGGCGCACGAGCGACCAGAGACTCCATGTAGACCTCCGAGAGTCCCTGCCAACCGATTCCGGATGGGATCAGGCTCAAGTGTTCCTTGCGCGAAACGATGTGGACCGACTCGATTTCGAAGGTTTCGCCGGCCACGTCCGTCGGTCGAACGAAAAAATGGCCGATCTGGGCGAAAGTCTGTGAAAAGGGAAGCCGGATCGTGTATGTTTGCAGCGAATCTCCGGCTACGATCGGGGTCGAAGTCGGCCAGGGGGCTTGACGCCCCTCTTCGATGATCCGATCGATGTCCACTTGCTCGCTGGGGCCGTCTCCCCGGATGGAAAGGTTGGCTCCGCCACTGGCTCGAAGCCGAATCTCAATCGCGTGAATCAAGTCGCGGTCGTCGATCGGCTTTTCGAAAGCAAAGTGAAGGAGGGGAAAGTCGCTGGTGGAAACGCCGGCCAACCGGCCTTCCCGGATCCCGAGGTTCTGAATTCCGCTGGCAGCCGTCCAGCCAAGCGTCGCATTGGCCTCTTTTCCAGCAACCGAACCCTCTTGCGAGGAAAAGTCCCATCGGGCGAGCGGCGCAATATCCTCCACATCGGAAAGTCGCCCTTCCACCGACTCGTCTGAAAACTCGTCCACCAGCCGGACCGCGATCGAGTCCGATTCAGAACGACCGCAGGCTGCCAGAAACAAGATCAAGCCCAGTACGGCGGCGAGGCCGCGCTTTCCAGATGCAATGCAATCGTACCGACTCAGAAGGCCAGTCATTTCACTGTTCCCCCGGGAAAGGTTTATCGTGCAGGCTGTTCGTCGAACCACACCTTGGCTCAGAGAAATCGAATCATATGATAGAACCTCCAAAGCGGTCAATCCTGAATTATTTCGATGATTTCAGGATTCGAGATGCCCTGAATCGGGACGCCCAGGCGCTCGAATGCCCGCCGCTTGGCTTGACGAAAGCCGGGGGTGGCGGCGTAATCTTGAGGCTGCTCAACTTGCCCTGTAATGTTTCTTCTTGGCTTTCAGGAGGTTTACGCATGACGATTTGGAGCCTTTCCGTCCTGATTTTTCTTAGCGCCCCCCTCGTTCAGGACCGCCAACAACGCACGTCGGAAGAGATGCACGGGCTGCATCGGGATCCGGACGCGTATATCGCCATGCTGGAGTCGCCCGAAAGAGACGCCTACCAGATGCCCGAAGCTGTGATCGAAGCGCTCCGACTTCGTCCAGGCCAGCGAATTGCCGATATCGGCTCCGGATCGGGCTATTTCAGCCTGCGG
>DATKAT010000233.1:0-3496 GCA_035514675.1 Acidobacteriota bacterium
ACGAGGCCAAGACGCAGGCGGGCAACTATTTCGTTTCGAACTATCCTCCGTACTCCTTCTGGACTGAGGACCGCGTGGACGAAGCCTTCCAGGCCCTGGATCGTCCGCCCCAGCCTGACACGCCGCTGGGGCTGTATCTTCACATCCCGTTCTGCCGGAAGCGCTGCCGCTTCTGTTATTTCAAGGTCTACACCGACAAAAAGGCTGGTGAAATCGAGAGGTACCTGGACGCCGCGGTGCGGGAGCTCGAACTGTATGTGAAGAAACCGTTCGTCGGCGGCAGGAAGCCCAAGTTCATCTATTTCGGTGGAGGCACTCCGTCCTACATCTCCTCCGGCCAATTGGGCGGACTGGTGGAGCGTATGAAGGAGCTTCTGGCATGGGACGAAGCGGAGGAGATCACCTTCGAATGCGAACCGGGAACCCTGACGGAAGCCAAGTTGCGTCGCATCAGGAAAATCGGGGTCACCCGACTGAGCCTGGGGATCGAGAACTTCGACGACCGTATCCTGCAGCTCAATGGAAGGGCTCACGGCTCCAAGGAGATAGGGCGCGCCTACGAGTTCGCCCGTTCCGTCGGGTTTCCGCAGATCAACATCGATCTCATTGCCGGAATGGTCGGCGAAACTGAGGAGAACTGGCGGGATTGCATTGAGAAGACCGTCGCCCTGCAGCCCGACAGCGTCACCGTCTACCAGATGGAGATCCCATACAACACCACGATTTTTCAGGAAATGGCGTCCAAGGGGGAATCGGCAGCCCCCGTGGCCGACTGGGGAACCAAGCGGAAGTGGGTTGACGCCGCCTTTTCCGAACTGGAAAAGCGCGGCTACACGGTGGGCAGCGCCTACACCGCCGTGAAGGATCCGGCCACGACCCGTTTTCTTTACAGGGACCTGCTGTGGGCCGGCGCCGACCTGGTGGGCCTGGGCGTAGCGTCTTTCTCACACGTGGGCGGCACCCATTTTCAGAATCTGCAGGATTTCGACCCGTACCTTGCGCAACTCGGGAACGGAACCCTGCCAATCTACCGCGCTCTGACTCCAAATCGCGAGGAGCGCATGATTCGCGAATTTATTCTGCAAATGAAGCTGGGAAGGGTGCGCTGCGACTATTTTCAGCGCAAGTTCGGCGTCGATCCAAAAAAGCGTTTCGTACAAGAGCTCGGCCGACTGCGGCAGGACGGGTTTCTTGAAATCGAGAACGGGATCTTGAAGCTCAATCGGTCGGGCCTGCTGCAGGTGGATCGACTTCTGCACGCATTCTTCCTTCCCCAACACCGCACGTCTCGCTATGTCTGAGCGCGCCGGCGCAAGTCAGCGTCGCCGAGAGGAGTTCATGAACCAGAACCAGCCCGCCCAGGATCCCCTCGGACAAGTCTACGCCGAGTCCGACCTGTCTCTTCCCGGCATCGTCTCTATCAAGGTCGAAAGCCTGCCTGAACCGTACCGAAGCCTGCTGGCCCATTCGGACGACATGACCGGGACTTTGGAGATCGCCTACGGGGACCGAATCCGCCTACGGGTTCTGCGACGGAGGAATTCCGGAGAAGTCCTGTTGAGGGAAGTGGTGCTGGTTCTGGAGGGAAACGATCGCCCCGTTGAATTCGGAGCCATCCGCATTCAACTCGATCGACTTTCCGCTGGCGCGCGGGGCGCCGTCCTGGAGGGGAAACTGCCCCTGGGAAGAATCCTCCAGGATTATCGCGTCAAATACAGGAGTCGGCCGCTGGAGTTTTTTCGAGTCCAGGCGGATGCGGAAATGAAGAAGGCTCTGGGTCTGGATGGGTCGCCGACGCTGTACGGACGACGAAACCGGCTGCTGACGCCCTCGGATGGCCTGCTGGCGGAAGTCATCGAGATTCTCCCTCCGGCGGATCCGGTTTCAGGCTGAACCAAGGTTGTTGGAGGCGCACGCAATGGCTCATGAATTCAAGCTGAAGCGACGGGTTGAGTTTTTCGAGACGGACATGGCCGGCATCATGCACTTTTCGAACTTTTTTCGCTGGATGGAAGCCGCCGAGGTCGGGTTCTTCCGAACTCTGGGGCTTTCCCTGCATCCGGGGGACGGGCAGGATTCGATCGGTTGGCCGAAAGTCCACGTCGAATGCGACTATTACGCTCCTTTGCGATTCGAGGATCTGGTGGAGGTTCACCTGCTGGTGCGCGAAAAGAGTCTGCGATCGGTCTCCTATCGATTCATTTTTCGCAAGCTCAACGAGAGTCCGATCCGAGAAGTCGCGCAAGGAGCGGTGATTTCCGCCTGCGTCACCCACAACAGAGCGACCGGACGGATCGAACCCGTCCCCATCCCCAAAGAAATCGCGGATCTGATCGACGACGCGCCGCATGCGGCCGCCGACTGACCGAACGGAGACTGCACGGAGACCTGGATGACGCTGCAAAAGGGCCGCGGCACACGCGAAGAAATCGAACGACATCAGCTCGCCAGGCTACGGGAGCTGCTGTCGGAGCTGGCCGGCGCAAATCGATTCTACTCGGCGCGTCTTCATGCGGCCGGAATCGACGGCGCCTTGAAGAGCCTAGACGATTTTCGGCGCGCCATGCCCTTCACCCTCAAGCGCGAGCTAGTCGAGGACCAGCGCCTTCACCCGCCCTACGGCACGAACCTGACGTATTCATTGGACCGATACACCCGATTGTGCCAGACGAGCGCCACTAGCGGTTCCCCGCTCCGCTGGCTCGACACCCCGCAGGGCTGGAACTGGATGCTGCAGTGTTGGCTCCGGATTTTTGCAGCTTGCGGAGTCACAGCCCGGGACCGTATCTTTTTCGCCTTTTCCTTCGCGCCTTTTCTGGGCTTTTGGACGGCCTTCGAGGCGGCGGTTCAGATGGGCTGCCTGTGCATTCCGGGAGGCGGAATGGGCAGCGCCGCCCGGCTTCGCATGATTTATGAAAATCAGGCCACCGTTCTCTGCTGTACGCCGACTTACAGCCTGCGTTTGGCTGAGGTCGCTGAATCGGAAGGGGTCGATTTGCGCGATTTCGCCGTGTCGAAGATCATCGTGGCCGGAGAGCCGGGCGGCTCCATTCCCGCCGTTCGAGCCCGGATCGAAACCGTTTGGCCTGCCGCCCGCGTGTTCGATCACCACGGTTTGACCGAAATCGGCCCTGTCAGCTTCCCCTGTTCCCAAGTTCGCGACCGTCTCCACATCCTGGAATCGGAGCACCTTCCGGAAGCGATTGACCCGCGCAGCGGCCAGCCCGCCGGAGCGGGGGCCGAAGGCGAGCTTGTGCTGACCAATCTGGGTCGGCCCGGCTCTCCGCTTTTACGTTACCGGACCGGCGATCTGATCAAAGTGTTGCCGTCTCAAACCTGCGCATGCGGCAGTCGCGAAATGGCGTTGCAGGGCGGCGTCCTCGCCCGAACCGACGACATGGTCATCGTGCGAGGAGTTAACGTGTATCCGAGCGCCGTTGAGGAGGTCGTTCGCCGGGAACGCCAGATCGTGGAATTTCGCGCGGAGGTGGACGTT
>DATKAT010000234.1:0-4220 GCA_035514675.1 Acidobacteriota bacterium
ATTATGGTTCTGGGCGGAGTGATGTCGGCGTTTATGAACAACATCGCGGCGACTGCGGTGCTGATGCCGGCGGTAGCCGGCATTTCGAGGCGGGCGGGGCTTTCTCCGTCTCGACTCTTTATGCCTCTAGCCTTTGGCGCCATTCTGGGAGGAACCACGACGATGGTGGGCACACCCCCCAACATTCTAACCGGCGACATCTTGATGGAGCGGGGTTTGGAGCCGTTCGGACTGTTTGACTTCACCCCGATGGGGCTGGTGCTTCTGGCGGTCGGAGTCCTTTTTATGGCGACGCTGGGCAGGCGTCTGCTGCCGAGCCGTGAAGTCGGTCCGATCGGGGGCGGCGATCAGGATTTGACTCAGGTCTATCAGTTGCGGGAGCGGTTTTTTTCCATCCGAATTCCTCAAGATTCGCCGTTGGACGGGATCAGCCTGTCGGAGTCGCACCTCAGAAGCGCATTGGGGATCCAGGTTGCGGCGATCGTTCGGGACGGGAAAGAGGAGTTGGCCCCGTCCCCCGATTCGGTTCTGAGGTCCGGAGACACTTTGCTGGTGGAGGGGAGCAAAAGCGACTTGGAGGAGCTGCTGCGGATGCAGAGTCTGCAGATTGAGAAGGCTGACACGAGGAGGCTTCCGAAGTTGTCGCACGGGATCAGCGGCTTGAGCGCACTGGTGGAGCAGGGTTCCACGCTGGAGGGTCGGACGTTGCAGCAACTGAAATTCCGCGAGCGATTCGGGGCCGTTATCGTCGGCATTCGGCGCGACGATCGGCTCCTTTCCGAACAGTTGGGGCAGACCTTGCTGCGGGTTGGAGACGAGCTGCTGGCGCTGGGCCCGCGCCATCGCCTGGCTGAAATGGCGGAAAGCCCGGAGTTCGGACAGGTTCGGCTGGGTCTTTCCACGCTGCAGCAGCTTCGCGAGCGTCTTTTCTTTCTGAGAATTCCCCCTGATTCCCCGCTGGTGGGCGAGACGCTTGGATCGAGCCGCCTGGGCGAGCTGGCCGGAATCACGATCGCCGGCATCATTCGCGGCGGAGAGACGCGCCTGGCGGCGTCTTCCGAGGAGACCGTGCTGGCTGAGGATCGTCTTCTGATCGCCTGCGAACCTGGACGGATCGTCAAGATGAAGGGCTTAGGACAAGTCGAACTGGGGAGGGAAGTTCGAAAGCTTCAGTTGGAGTCCGACGAGATCGCCGTGGTGGAGGCGGCGCTGGCCCCACGCTCCAGCCTGTTTGGATCGACTCTGACCGAGCTTGAGTTTCGCGACCGCTACGGACTGCAGGTGTTGGCCATTTGGAGGGAAGGGGAGCCGCTTCACGAAAAGCTGGCTCAAACTCCCCTGAAATTCGGAGACGCGCTTCTTGTGCAGGGCCCGCATTCCCGGATCCTGCGTCTGGCCTCGGATTCCGATTTCGTGGTTCTCTCCTCCCTGGCCGTCACTCCCCGCCGGACAGAGAAGGCTCCCTACGCGCTGGGCGCCCTCGGACTGATGATTTTCTTCGTCGTTTTCGGATTGCAGCCCATCCACGTAGCCGCGTTTACGGCGGCAACGGGGGCGGTGCTGGCGGGCGCCATCTCCATGGAAGAGTCTTATCGCGCCATCGAATGGCGGGCGCTTTTTCTGGTGGCGGCCATCCTTCCGGTAGGGATCGCGATGGAGCAGACGGGCGCCGCCCTGTTGATGGCGACCGCCGTTTCCGACCTGGCGGGTCCCTACGGCATATACGCGCTGCTGGCGGCATTCGTCGTGCTTTCCAGTGCGCTCAGCCAGGCATTGGACGGCGCGCCCGCGGTGGTGCTGGTGGCGCCGGTTGCGTTGAACGTCGCCGACGGCTTGGGCGTCAGCCCGTACCCCGTGATGATGGCCGTCAGTCTGGCAGCTTCCGCCGCATTTATGACTCCTTTCAGTCACAAGGCCAACTTGCTGGTCATGGGGGCCGGCAATTATCAATCGATGGACTATATGAAAGTGGGAGCGCCGCTGACCGTGGTTCTTCTGATCCTGCTGGTATTGATGACGCCGCTGTTTTTCCCGTTTTAGCTGCGGGTTTCCAGTTCGTGAGTGCGGCCTGATGTTTTCATCAAAGGAGGCGATCGTTTGCCATGACCGGAATCGATCGGCGCGTTCTCGCGCTGCCGCTGTTGTTTTCGTTACTGTTCGCGTCTTGCGAGCGCTCGACGCCAGAGCTGCCGGGCGGAGGAGTCGATGCGGGCGAGACGATCGTCTACCGCGACGCCTGGGGGGTCCCTCATATTTACGCTCCCACCTGGGAAGAGGGAATTTATGCCATGGGCTGGGCTCAGGCGCAGGACCGCCCGGATCAGCTGCTGATGAATTTTTTGCTCGGGATGGGGCAGGGCGCCTCCGTGATGGGGGCCGACGCGCTCCGCTTCGACCTGTGGGCGCTGCAGTGGCGATTGTACGAAGGGAGCAGGGAGAACTTCGACCGGGTCCGGCCGGAAGTGCGGCGCCATTTGAGGGCTTTTGTTCGCGGCATTCGCGATTACTTCGCCGCCCATCCCGACGACCTTCCCGACTGGTGGGGGGACCGTGAAATCGACGAGTTCATGCCGGTGGCCTTCGGGCGTCTGTTCCTGTACGGGTGGTCCTTCGGTCAGGCCCTGGGGGATTTGCGCAGGGGAGGAATCGAGCCGGATTTGCCGGACCGGCCGCGGGGATCCAATCAATGGGCGGTCTCTCCAGCGCGCAGCGCTGCCGGCGCCGCCATCCTGCTGATCGATCCGCACTTGTCCTGGCTGGGGCCCGAGCGGTTCTGGGAGTTTCGTATGCACGCCGGGCCGGTGACGGGGAGCGGCTTTACCCTCCCCGGGATTCCGTACATCGGACTGGGTCACAACGCCGATGTGGCGTGGGCCATGACCACGGGCGGGCCGGATACGGCCGACGTCTACTCCCTGGAATTAAGGGACGGCGAGGCGTCCAGCTATCTGTACGACGGAAGCTGGAGGGATCTGGTTTCGCGCCAGATCGACTTGGACGTACGCGGACAGGAGTCCTTGACGGTGACCCTCCTGGAATCGCACCTGGGGCCGATTCTGGCCGTCCGCGACGGAAAAGCCTACGCCGCCCGCAGCGCTTACGCCGACGCTTACAACCCGATCGACGCCTGGTATCTGTTCAATCAGGCCCGAACCTATCAGGACATTGCAGACGCCCTCGCCGAACTCACCCTGTTCCCGCAAAACGTCATGGTGGCGGACACTTCCGGCAACATCTACTATCAGCGGACCGGCCGAGTCCCGCGGCGTCCTTCCGGATTCGACTGGACGCGGCCGGTTGACGGAACCGATTCGCGTTCCGACTGGCAGGGATTTCACGGGGCCGGGGACCTGATACAGATTCTCAATCCGGAAGCGGGGTACATGCAGAACTGCAATATCCCTCCGGACGCCATGATCCCCGGCGGCCCGGTCGATCCGAACCGGATGCCGGCGTATCTGTTCGACGGCGACGCCCGGTCCGGACAAGTCGGAGGCTGGACAAACCAGCGCGGGGCGCGCGCTGTAGAGCTGCTGAGCTCGAATGACACGGTGACGGTCGAAGACGCTTTGGACTATGCGCTCGACCTGAGGCCTTTTGGAGCGGAGCGTTGGCTGCAGGTTCTGAAGGAGGCCGGCGCGGCCTACGGAGAGAGCGAGGCGGCGGACCCGGACTGGCGCAGAGCTCTGGACGACTTGCTTTCATGGGACGGTCGTCTGGAGCCGTCCTCGACGCCCGCCCTCCAGTACTTCTACTGGAGGAGGCAGCTCAACCAGGATCTTGGGCAGGACGCTGCCGCCGACCTGCGAAGAAAAGTCGATCGCTATTACGAAATCGTCATCCAGGGCCGGGAGTCTGCGCCTCAATTGGCGCCGACCGAGCAAGCGGCGATGGTTCGCGCCCTTTCCGCCGCCGTCCAGCGGCTGAAAGCGGATTTCGGAAATTTGAACGGCCGATTCGGAGACCGATTCCGCGTAGGGCGGGGTGAGGAGTCGTGGCCATTGGGCGGGGGCGGCGGCGAAAACTTGGGGATCACAACCCTTCGCAATATCGGGTATGGTCCGGAGCGGGAGGATGGAACGCAGTGGGGCGTGAGGGGCCAGACCTCTACGCAGGTCGTTGTTTTAACGAGGCCGATTCAAAGTTGGACCGTGACGCCGCTGGGGCAGAGCGACCGTCCGGATTCCCTCCACTATGTCGACCAGGCCCGCGATCTGTTC
>DATKAT010000235.1:0-3409 GCA_035514675.1 Acidobacteriota bacterium
CGGGGGCAGGCCCGGCAGTCTTCCAATTCCCGAAGAGCCGCGTTTACTCTGGCCTTCCAGTCCTTTGCGGTGAGATTCAAATAGGCTGGATAAACTTCGGAAAAACTGGTCATCGGCTTACGTTCAGACTACCATATCGGCGGCCGCCCGCGGCCCGGCATCAATACCCTCAGCGAACGATCGACGGGCCCAAAGATCCGGAATCAACAGAGCGCTGTGATAAATTGCCAGCAGGAAATGCCGAGCGAAAGCGGCGAACGGCATTGCCGACATCCGGACCGGAAGCGCGAAAAGCTTGACTTTCACCCGTTTCCGGCGTAAGAACCTAATGGGGGCGGTATCGCCTCGGGGACGTTGAGACTCCCGCCGGGGGGCCGTTGAAGAGTCAGACAATTAGCCCGCATTTCTCACACGGCTCCGTCGCGAGGCGTCGGAGAGCGGCGCGGGTGCAAGGCGTGCGACGAAGGCCCGCGCAGTCGTACTCGTGCAGTACGTCGAGCAGGCCGAGAAGCGGCAACGCAGCAGGCGCGCCGCTACCCGGCGCCGCAGCAGGATCCGCGTGCAAAATCCGGGCTAACGCTGCCGGTCGACCCCGAACCTGGATTTCAATCCGGCCGGCGCCCGCTTCGAGTGCGTCCTCGGCGCCGCAAGCCCGTTCAGCATTCATCCCGTTTCGTTCAGAGGTTCCTCAAACGCGCATAACGCGCCGACCGCCCCAGAGCCTCCTCTATGCGAATCAATTGATTGTATTTGGCGACCCGGTCTGTGCGACTGGCCGAACCGGTTTTAATCTGACCGGCATGGGTGGCCACCGCCAGGTCCGCTATAAACGTGTCCTCGGTCTCTCCGGATCGATGGGAAATGACGTTGGTGAATCCGTTGGTCTTGGCCAGCTCGATCGTTTTCAGGGTCTCGGTCAGCGTGCCGATCTGGTTGAGCTTGATCAGAATGGAGTTGGCGATGCCTTCCGCAATTCCCCGCTGGAGGCGCGATCGATTGGTCACAAACAAATCGTCTCCAACCAGCTGGACCCGGGCGCCTAAGCCTTCCGTCAGAATCTTCCAACCGTCCCAGTCGTCTTCGCCCAGACCGTCCTCGATCGAATAGATCGGATAGTCGCTGCACCATTTCTCATAAAGCTCTACCAGCTGGCCGGCGGAAAACTTCTGACCGCTGGACTTCTTTAATACGTAATGATCGTCCTCCTGAAACTCGGCGGCGGCAACGTCCAAGGCCAGCATCAGGTCCTTGCCGAATCGATATCCGGCCCGTTCGGCGGCTTCCAGAATGACCTCCACCGCCTCTTCATTCGATTTCAGATTGGGCGCGAATCCGCCCTCGTCGCCCACGGCCGTGCTGTATCCCTTCTGTCTGAGGACCTCCTTCAGGGAGTGAAATACTTCGACGCCGATTCGAAGCGCTTCCGAGAAGCTGTCGGCCGCATGAGGCGCGATCATAAACTCCTGAAAATCCACGTTGTTGTCGGCGTGGGCGCCGCCGTTGAGGATGTTCATCATCGGGACCGGGAGCTCGCAGGCGCTGACGCCCCCCAGATACTGGTACAGCGGCACTTCCAGCGTGGCCGCGCCCGCGCGGGCGCAGGCCAGCGAGACCGCCAGCATCGCATTGGCCCCCAGCTTGCCCTTGTTTTCGGTGCCGTCCAATTCGACCATCCGATCGTCGATGGCGATCTGATCCATGACCGACATTCCTTCCAGTTCGGGCGCAATCACGTTGACGACGTTTCCGATCGCCTTTCGGACTCCCTTTCCCAAGTACCGATTCCGGTCGCCGTCGCGTAACTCCAATGCCTCGTGTTCGCCGGTGGAGGCGCCGGACGGGACCGCCGCCCTCCCCATGATTCCGAAATCGGTAACGACTTCCGCTTCAATGGTCGGATTTCCTCGGGAATCCAGGATCTGTCTTGCGTATATGTTTTCAATCGCGGACATAAACTGCTTTTCCTTCTGTTGACTGCAATGCCGTAATGGCTGCCACATTTACGATATCGTCCACCGAACAGCCGCGGCTCAAGTCGTTCAGAGGTTTTTCCAGTCCCTGCAGGATCGGTCCGACAGCCTGCGCTCCGGCCAGCCTCTCGGTGAGCTTGTAGGCGATATTGCCCGCCTCCAGGGTCGGAAAGATCAGCGTATTGGCGCGTCCCTGCAGCCGGCCCTCTGGAGCCTTCCGGCGGGCGATCTCCGCAACCAGTGCAGCGTCCGCCTGCAACTCGCCGTCGACAATCATGTCCGGATGCCGGGCCTGCAGCATGCGGGTCGCTTCCTGAACCTTCTTGACGAAGGGATGGGAGGCGCTGCCGTGTGTCGAAAACGAGAGAAGCGCCACTTTCGGCTCCGCTTCCAGGTAAAGCCGGGCGTTTTCAGCCGTCAAAGCAGCGATGTCTGCAAGCTGGGATGAGTTCGGATCAGGCACCACCGCGCAGTCTGCGAACAGGAGCGCGCCACCTTCCCCCCAGCGAGGTTCCGGAAGAACCATGATGAAGAAGCTGGAAACGACCGAGATCCCCTCCTTCAGACCGATGCAGTAGATGCCGGCCCGCACAGTGTCAGCCGTCGGTCGAACCGCGCCGGCCACCAGTCCATCCGCCCGGCGGGACGAGACCATCAGCGCCCCAAAGTAAAGAGCGTCCCGGACTCGGCTGCGCGCTTCCTCCTCGGTGATCCCCCTGGCCCGCCTCCTCTCGTAGTAAATGCCGGCGATCTCCCGCTGAAGCCGAGGATCCGCGGGATCGATCACTTCAAATGCCGGTTTCTCGACGCCGTGGCCTCTTGCCGCTGAACGGACTTCCTGAGGGTTCCCCAAGACGATCGGCTGCGCCAGTTGCCGCTCCCCAAGAATCTGCGCGGCGCAAAGAATCCGCCCGTCTTCCCCCTCGGGAAACACAATTCGCCGTGGCGCGGCTGCAGCTCTCTCGCGAATCCTCTCCAGAAGACCCATGGGAGGTCATACTGACACGTTGAAAGAAAAACTGTCAAGTTAGCGAAAACACGGAATTTATCGAGGTTTCAGCAACCAAAGGAACGGAGTTTCGGGAGTCTGCCTTCTGGCCCGCATTTTTCTCAGGGGTCCGTCGCGAGGCGTCGGAGAGCGATGCGGATGCAAGGCGCGCGACGCAGTCGACGCAGTGGCATCTTAACCCGGATATCGCACACGGGTCCGTCGCGAGGCGGCGGAGAGCGGCGTGGATACAAGGCGCGCGACGAAGGCCCGCGCAGTCGTACTCGTGCAGTACGTCGAGCAGGCCGAGGAGCGGCAACGCAGGAGACGCGCCGCTATCCGGCGCCGCAGTAGGACCCGGGTGCAATATTCGGGTTAAAGGAGGGACAACGCAGCAGACGTGTCCGCGCCGCCGCAACCCGAAGGGCGACAGTGGTTTGCGGCCGCCGCG
>DATKAT010000236.1:0-3632 GCA_035514675.1 Acidobacteriota bacterium
GCTGGCGCAGATCGACCGCAGCCAGCGGCTTCTGGAAGAGCTTTCGGAGCTGGATCCGAAATTCGAAGCCGCTGCGGCCAGGCTGCGCGAGTCCCGCTACCTGCTCGAAGAGGTCGCTCACGAACTGCGCGATTACGCATCCACGGTCGAAAGCGATCCGGTTCGCGTCGATCGGGTCGAGGAGCGATTGGCGGAAATTCAAGCGATGAAACGCAAATACGGGCCCGGTTTATCGGACGTTTTCGCCTTCGTGGAAACGGCCCGGCGGGAGTTGGAGGATTTGGAGTCCTCCGAGACCGCCCTGGAAGCGCTGGACCGCCAGCAGCGGGATTTGCGCCGACAGTGTCTGGAGCTTGCCCGGCGTCTTTCAGAGGGCCGACAGCGGGCGGCCAAACCCTTGCAGTCGGCAGTGGAAAGGGAACTGGGCGATCTGGAAATGCGCCGCACCCGCTTCGTCGTCGGCATCGAATCTCGGAAGGATGCGCTGTCCGAAAACGGCATCGATCAGGTCGAATTTTTCATCAGCGCAAATCCAGGTGAAGCTCCCCGGCCGCTGGCCCGCATCGCCTCCGGCGGCGAACTGTCCAGGATCATGCTGAGCCTTCTGTCCCTTCTCAGCATGGAGCACGACCGCCGGACCCTTATCTTCGACGAGATCGACAGCGGGATCGGCGGCCGCGTGGCTTCCCGCCTGGGGGAGAAGTTGACGCGTCTGGCGCGTCGACACCAGGTCTTCTGCGTCACCCATTTGCCTCAGATCGCAGCCTGCGCCGACCACCACTTTCGCGTCAGCAAAACCCGGAGTCGCAAGCGAACCGTGGTTCGGCTGAAGCGCCTGGAAGGCGCCGAGCGCGTGGAGGAGATCTCCAGAATGCTGGCCGGCGGAAGCGTCACCGAGACCACCCGCCGCCACGCCGAGGAATTGCTGCAAGCGGGCGGCCTTTGAACCGGCGCCGTCGCCTCGCGACGGAGGGGTTTGAGAAATCCGGGCTAAGCCGGATCCTGCTAGAATGAAGAACTCCAGATGAAGGCCAAAACGTTTTTCATCGAAACGCACGGGTGCCAGATGAACGAGCACGATTCGGAGAAAATCGCCGGTTTGCTCGTCCACCGGGGAATGACCCCGGTTCATTCGCTGGATGAGGCCGATCTGTACCTGCTCAACACCTGCAGCGTTCGCGAAAAGGCCGCTCAGCGAGTCTACAGCCGCCTGGGCGAAGTTCGCCGGCGGAAAAGGGAGAAAGCGGACTTCCTGATCGGAGTCGTCGGCTGCGTGGCCCAGCAGGAAAGCAGGGAAATGATCCGCAGAGCGCCCTACGTCGACCTCGTGGTGGGAACCCATCTGTACCACTCCATCCCCGACCTGCTGGACGGCATCGAGTCGAATCCCGCCGGTTCGCAACGGGTGGCGACGCAATTCCTGAAGGATTCGGCGCCGGTTGAAGTGGGCGCCGCGCTCAGAGGCAGCGGCATCCGCGCCCACGTCACCATCATGGAGGGCTGCAACAAGCGCTGCGCCTTCTGCGTCGTTCCGTTCACCCGCGGGGCCGAGCGGAATCGTCCGCGCTCCGCCATTTTCGAAGACGTCCGCAGAGCGATCGATCAAGGATATGTCGAGGTTCTCCTGCTGGGCCAAACGGTCAACAGTTACCGTGATCCGGGGAAGGCGGGCTATCGATTCGCGCACCTGCTGGCTGATGTGGCCCGCGAAAAAGCGCTGCGGCGGATCCGCTTCACATCCCCGCATCCCCGACACTTCGACGACGAACTGATCGAATCGATCGCCTCCCGGGAAAACATCTGCAACCAGGTCCACCTTCCGCTGCAGTCGGGATCGAACCGAATTCTTCGAAAAATGCGCCGCCAGCACGATCGAGAATGGTTCCTGGAGCTGGTCGAAAAATTCCGATCCTGCGGCCGCCCCATCGCTCTCTCCACAGACATGATCGTAGGCTTTCCAGGAGAATCCGAGGACGATTTCCAGCAAACGCTAAAGGTCGTCCGCATGGTGCGTTTTGAATCGATGTTCTCCTTCAAATACTCCGTCCGTCCCAACACTGAAGCCGCAGCCTGGCGGGACGACGTGCCGGAACCGGAAAAGACCAGCCGCTTGATGATCCTGCAGCGCCTGCAACGGGAGATTCAACTGCAGATCCACCGGGAAAGCTACCTGGGCAAGACCTTTGAGATCCTGACGGAAGGGACCTCCCGTGACGGGGTCCTCCGCTTCGGCCGAACCACCACCAATAAAGTCGTCAATTTCCCCGGAAATCCGCAACCGGGAACTTTCGTCGACATCTTGATAGAGGAGGCCGGTCCCAACAGTTTTCGGGGCCGCCCGCGCAGCAACGTCTCCAAGCCGGAACCGTCGACCGAGGCGCTCTCCGGCGCTCTGGAAAAAGGAGTTCTCAATGGAACGGGAATTTAAGATCAAAGGCCTCATGATGGACCCGATCACGAATTCACCTATCGTGATTCTGCAGGAAATGGAAAAGAATACGCTGCTGCCCATCTGGGTCGGGATCTTCGAGGCAAACGCCATCGCACTCCAGATCGAACGCGTCGACACGCCGCGTCCGATGACTCACGATCTGATCAAGAATCTCTTGCTCCATTTGAATGCAGATGTTGAGAAGATTGTAGTTAACGACCTGAAAGAAAACACTTTTTACGCCTCTATTCACATGCGGATTAATGGCGAGCAAATGCGGCTCGACAGCCGCCCCAGCGACGCCATCGCGCTGGCTCTCCGCATGGACGCCCCCATTTTCGTCACCGACGAAGTGATTGAAAGCAGCCGCAACATCACTCTCGACAAAGAGAATCTCGATCCCGAAGAAGTCAAGAAATGGCTGGAAAGCCTCAATCCGGAAGACCTCGGGAAGTACGAGATGTAATCGTCAGCCCCGCTTTCCGCGATTTTCTGAGTCTTCCGCGCCGGCCTAAAGGCCGCTTTGAGGAAGCGTCATCCAGACAGCGGCTTTTATTTATTTAGCCGGGAACTGCGCAAGGAGGCTGCTTAGCCCGGATTCTGCACGCGGGTCCGTCGCGAGGCGTCAGAGAGCGATGCGGATGCGAGGCGCGCGACGAAGGCCCGCGCAGGCGTACTCGTGCGGTACGTCGAGCAGCGGCAACGCGGCAGACGCGCCGCTATCCAACGCCGCAGCAGGATCTGCGCGCAAGATCCAGATTTGAGGAAGGGGGGGGCGGATCCATGCAGATAGAAAACTTAACATAATATATCTTATAAGACCTTCTCGAACCGTCGAATTGCCTGCGTGCCGAACGGCCCGGACCCCACACTCCTCCCCCGCAGGATCGAGCAGGCTCCGAAACGGCAGCCCCTTGTTTTGGAGTCACCTCAGGCTCTTGTAAAAGACAGGATGGCGCGGCGGCGTTCCGCGTCTTAGAGCAGCTTTTGCGACTTCAGGTGGGATTCCAGTGCCTGGACGTGTTCGACGAACTCGGCGAAACTGTCCAACGAAACCGTGACTCCCTTTTTCGTGGGCTTCCATTCCCCTTCGTCATCTTCGTAGTAGATCCGAATGTCGGCGTATTGTTTGCCTTTGAACTCGCTGACGCTGAACAGGATCTTTTCGTTGAAGCTCTTTTCCATCTCGGCTACCACATCA
>DATKAT010000237.1:0-3901 GCA_035514675.1 Acidobacteriota bacterium
CGCTTGCCCAGCTTGCCACCCGGATGGAGTCTGGCGAATTCGTCCAGCTCGAATCCCTTTCGCAACGAGAGAGCGATGGCGAGCGCGTCTCCCAAGGCCAGCGCCGCGGTCGTCGAAGCGGTCGGAGCCAGATTGAAGGGGCATGCCTCCGCGTCCACGCCGACGTCCAGCACCACGTCGGCGCTTCGGCCGATGGTGGAGTCGAGCCGCCCTACCAGCGCTACCACCGGGATCGCCAGTCGTTTGATATTGGAAAGCAGGCGCGTGAGTTCTTCGGTTTCCCCGCTGTTGGAAAGCATGACGACGGCGTCGCCGCCGGCCAGCATGCCCAGATCTCCGTGGATGGCCTCGGCCGGATGCAGATACAGAGCCGGAGTGCCGGTGCTGGAAAAAGTCGCCGCGATCTTCCTGCAGACGATTCCCGACTTGCCCATGCCGGTCGTCACCACGCGGCCCTGGCAGGCGGCCAACAGATCCAGAGCCGACTCAAAGGTCGCGTTCAGCTTCCGAGCGAGGTTTTCAATCGCTGCGGCTTCCACGCGCAGCAGCTTGCGGGCTGTCTCCAGTGACATGAGTCATTTGCTTGAGAAACGGCTCTTGACGAGGCTGTCGATCTCCTTCAACTGATTCAGCATACCCTCGAGACGGTCCAGCCGCAACGCATTGGCCCCGTCGCTGAGCGCAGCCTCGGGATTCTCGTGAACCTCGCAGAAGAGGCCGTCGACTCCGACCGCGACGGCGGCCCGAGCCAGAGGTTCGATAAATTCCGCCTGACCGGAGCTTTGAATTCCGGCGCCGCCCGGCAGCTGTACGCTGTGGGTGGCGTCGAATACGACTGGAAAACCGTACTCGCGCATCACCGGAAGCGATTTAAAGTCGACCACCAGGTTGTTGTATCCGAACGAGGTCCCCCGTTCCGTCAGGAGAATCTGGCGATTGCCGGCGGACGCGATCTTCTCCAGGATGTTCTCCGCATCCCAGGGCGCCAGGAATTGCCCCTTTTTCACGTTGACGATCCTGCCCGTCCTGGCTGCAGCCAGCAGTAGATCGGTCTGGCGGCAAAGGAACGCCGGCACCTGAATGACGTCCAGCACCCGACCGGCCTGGTCCGCCTCGGCCGGGGAATGCACGTCAGAGAGGACCGGCACGCCGATCTGTCGCCGCACGGTCTCCAGAATTTCCAGCCCCTCATCGATTCCCGGACCGCGAAAGGAGCGCACCGACGTTCGATTCGCCTTGTCGTAGGAAGCCTTGAAGATGAAGGGGATCTCCAGGCGGGCCGCAATCTCCCCCAAGCGACCGGCCAGATCCAGGCAGTGGCTCCGGCTTTCGATCACGCAAGGACCGGCAATCAGAAACAAGGGATGGCCGCCGCCCAGACTCCAGTTGCGAAGCCGAATCGTCCGGGTCTCGGTCATAGCAATGCGCCTTCACCTCAGTTCGGAAGCCGCTTGGTGGCGGGGAGCTTCGACCGCCGCAAGAGGAGCCGTCCGCTTCTTCTTGTGAGTCAAGGCCGCCTCAATGAAGCTGACAAAAAGCGGATGCGGGCTGAGGGGCTTCGATTTAAACTCCGGGTGAAACTGACATCCGAGGAACCACGGATGTCCGGGCAGCTCGACGATTTCCACGAAGTTTCTATCCGGAGAGTTTCCAGACACCTTCAGGCCGTAGCTGGTGATGATTTCCTCGTATTCCCGGTTGAATTCGTAGCGGTGGCGATGTCTTTCGGAAATCTCACGGACGCCGTAAACTCGGGCCGCCAGAGTGTCCTCTTCCAGAATGCAGGGATAGGCCCCCAGCCGCATCGTCCCGCCCATTTCTTCAACGCCGAGCAGTTCGCGAAGCTTGTAGATGACGCGATGGGGCGCGGCGGGATCGAATTCAGAGCTGTTGGCTTCCAGCGAGCAGACGTTGCGGGCGAATTCGATCACCGCGCACTGCATCCCAAGGCAGATTCCGAAGAACGGAATCCTCTCTACTCGGGCATATTCGATCGCCTGAATCATCCCTTCGATGCCGCGCGTGCCGAAGCCGCCGGGAACCAGGATTCCATCCAGATTCCGCAGTTTCTCCTTCCAGCTATCGCCGGCAAGACCCTCCGATTCCACCCACTGGAGATCGACCCGCAACTGCGCGGGAAAGCCGCCATGCCTGAGAGCCTCGCTCAAGCTCTTATAGGAATCTTCGTACTCGACGTACTTGCCGACAATTCCGATCGTAACGTCGTCGCGGGGATTCTCAATTCCCCGGATCAGCTCCTTCCAGTCGTTCAAATCACACCGTTGGAGGTCCAGACCAAGCTGCTCGACGATGAGTTTGTCCAGGCCTTCCTGATGAAGGGCAACCGGCACTTCGTAGATGTTTTTCACGTCTTGCGCCGGAATGACGGCCTCCGGCGGAAGGTTGCAGAACAATCCGATCTTGCTCCGGATTTCCCTTGGCAGGACCCGGTCGGTGCGACATAGAATGACGTCGGGTTGGATGCCGATTTCCCTTAGACCCCGAACGGAATGCTGAGTCGGTTTTGACTTCAGTTCGCCGGCCGCCTCGATAAACGGCACCAGCGTCAAATGAATGAAAACCGAATTCTCCCGGCCGAGTTCGACCCTCATCTGGCGGATCGCCTCCAGAAAGGGCAGACTCTCGATGTCTCCGACGGTTCCGCCGATTTCGACGATGACGACATCGGCGTCGACAGCGGGCTTTTTAATCGTCGCCTTGATTTCGTTGGTGATGTGGGGGATCACCTGAACCGTCTTTCCGAGGTAGTCGCCGCGCCGCTCCTTTTCGATGACGCTCAAGTAGATCTTTCCGGTCGTGGAATTGTTGTCCCGGGTCATCTTTGCGTTGGTGAATCGCTCGTAATGGCCCAGATCCAAATCCGTTTCGGCCCCGTCGTCGGTGACAAACACCTCGCCGTGCTGAAACGGACTCATCGTGCCCGGATCGACGTTAATGTACGGATCGAGCTTCAGAATCGTCACTTTGAGGCCCCGCGACTCCAGCAGCGACCCGATGGAAGCTGACGCCAACCCTTTGCCGAGCGAACTCAAGACCCCGCCGGTTACAAAAATGAACTTCGTTTGCTTCACGTTCCTTACCGCCCCTTTTGGTTTTGAGGATGACCTATTTGGCGCCATTCTGCAAAAGGGCTCTGACACGTTCCAGGTCTTCCGGCGTGTCGACTCCGATGCTGTCCGCCTTCGAGTCGACGACATAGATCGATATTCCGTTCTCCAACAGCCGCAACTGCTCCAGAGCCTCCGTCCGCTCCAAATGAGATGGACGCAATGTCCCGAGCCTCAACAGAAAGGAGCGGCGGTAGCCGTAGATACCCAAATGCTTGAAATAACCCGCCGGTCGGTTCCGGGGATAGGGAATCGGCGAGCGGGAAAAATAAAGGGCGCGGCCAGAGTGATCCACGACCACCTTGTTGATATTGGGATTCCGGGCCTCGCTTTCGTCTTCCAAAGGCACGCGAGCCGTCACGACCTCGGCCTGTGGCGTTTCCTCAAGCTTGACGCACAAGGCGTCGATGGTTTCGAATGCAATCAGGGGCTCGTCGCCCTGGATGTTGATGTAGCAGTCGCTTTCAATTCGCTGCGCCACCTCTGCAACCCGGTCGGTGCCGCTCTGGTGGTCGTCCCGGGTCATCATCGCCTGGCCGCCGAAGGCAGCGACCGCTTCGGCGATGCGTTCGTCGTCTGTGGCAACCACTGCCTGATCCAGCTTTCGGGAGCGCAGCGTCCGCTCCCACACCCACTGGATCAGCGTCTTGCCGCCTATTTCTGCAAGCGCTTTTCCGGGAAATCGAGTGGACTGATATCGAGCCGGAATGACCCCAAGGAAGCGCATGGGGAAGGTTATACCAGATTGGCCGAGCGTATCAAGCTTGCCGGCC
>DATKAT010000238.1:0-3020 GCA_035514675.1 Acidobacteriota bacterium
GCGGGACGAGTTGATCACCGACGAACGGCGCATGCGGCAGCGGTACACATTGTCTCATATGGCGTTTGACGTCAAAGCCCAGACCGGAATGACCGAACCATTGCGGGATTGGTTCCCGCTTTCTTTGATGGGCGCCTTCGCAGACTTCGCCGATCTGGCCCACGGCCCTGGGGCGGAATGGGGGCAAGTCAGTTGCGGCTGCCATCCGAACTGCGGCGTAGGCACGGCCATCATGGTCGACAAGGAAACAGGCGACGCGCGGCCGGTGCCGGAATTTCTCGATATACCGGGCCTGGTGGCGGACACGCGAAAGCTGACCGACGCCGCTCGCGGCAAATGGGTGACCAACTTCATGATGGGCCTGGCCCTATTGAAGCACTACAAGCCGTTTCGATCGCCTTCCCGGCTGACTCTTCTGGATGTCTTGAAGAAGTTCGACAAGAGCTTCGGACTCTCCGGCAGAGACTACGGCAAGAACTACGGGGACGACGCGAAGCAGCGCCGGAAGGACCCGTGGAATTTCCTGTTCATCGCTGGAATGTGGTTTCAGGACCTGTTCAATTATGATTTCCGTCGGACGGAAATGTGCATCATTCCTTACGGAACGCAGGAAGGCGAAATTTCTTTCTGCGCATACAATACGGGCCATGGCTGGAGAAACATCATCGAGCATATGCACATGAACGCCACGGTGGCGAAGTGGTACGAAGGGCATGGGCGCCACGAGATTTTTGCAGGCGGCAAGAATGTGGACCTGAACAGTTATGAGCACTCGCTCCAGCTGAATTCGGAAGACGTCAGCCGCCATCGCGAAAAGACCGACAAGCCTCAAACCGCCCGCGACGAAAAGCTCCTGCGGCGAAAAGCCGCCCGCGAAGCGTCGATGGTCCGCGAGTACTACGAGGAAACAGTCCTTAAGAAAAAGAACCAGAGGAGCGACCTTGTCGACCTGTCGATCACCTGATCGATCGGAGGGATCCGCCCCCGCTCGGCTGAGCGGGGGGCTTGCTTCAGGAATGCGCAACTGCCTTATTCACGCAAACCGGGTTCGGCCCTCATTGGCTGCCTTCCCGGCCGCAGGCTCTCGAGCCCGCCTCCCCGCTTCACCCGCACTGGAATTGACTGTCGCATTTGGAGCAGAATAGAGCCTGAGATGGAAAGACCTGTCATTCTCTCCCCCAGCGAAATTCGGGAATCGCTAAAGGAGTTCATCAACTGGAGCGCCCTCGATCAGAATTGCCTGACGCGCACCTTCAAGTTTCCCGACTTTGTCTCGGCGCTCAAGTTCGTCAACGCCGTCGGCGAAGTGGCGGAATCGCAGGGGCACCATCCGGACATCCGCCTGTCATGGGGGAAGGTGGAAGTCAGGACCTGGACTCACTCGGTGGACGGCATCACTAAAAAGGACTTCCGCCTTGCAGCCGCCATCGAAACTGCGTTCGAGTCGCTAAAAAAATAGGGCTCGAAGAGCGGGCGGCGGGAACGGCGCGGGAGGAGTCGGCGCGCTTCGGCCGGCCCGCATTCTTCACCCGCGGGAGGCGGCGGCGGCCACTTGCAAGTGGACCCGTTGAAAGATGCGGGCCGGATCAATCCGACGCCTGAAAGACGATTCTGCCCTCGACGATAGTGTAGTGGACGCTGACGTCCGGAATTTCATCGGCTTCAATTTCAAGGACATTCCGGGACAGGACCGCCAGATCGGCCAGTTTTCCGACTTCGATAGATCCAGTCAGCTTTTCCTCGAAATTGGCGTAGGCTGAGTGGTAAGTGTAGGCCCGCAGCGCGTCTTCGATTCCTATTCTCTCTTCGGGGAACCAGCCTCCTTGCGGCTCTCCTTCGATCGTTCGGCGTGTCACTGCAGCGTAAATGCCCAACATCGGATCGATCGGATACTCGGCAGCCGAGGTTCCCGGCCAGTCCGATCCAAAGGTCAGGAGAGCGCCTGAATCCAGAATCGTTTTGAAGCCATAGGCGCCCCTGCAGCGCTTGCGGCCGATTCTTTCTTCCATCCACCGCATATCGTCGCTGAGGTGGTAAGGCTGAACCTCGGCGATCACGTTGAGGCCGCCCAGGCGAGTGAAGTCTTCAGGAGCCAGGACTTGCGCGTGGACGAGGCGGACCCTTCGATCCTTTTGACCGTTTTCCTGAATCATAGCTTCCAGATAATCAAGCAGCAGACGGTTGGCCTTGTCGCCAATAGCGTGAATCGAAAGCTGCAGGCCGGCCCGATCGGCTAGCTTCATGAATTCCAGGAAGCGCTCGCCAGCGAAATCGCCCTCCTCGTCAACCAGCAGGCGCCTCCAATTTCCTCGCGTTTCCGGCAGATGCTCGTAGGGCTGAAGGAAGCGGGCCGTGCTGTTGCCCATAATTCCGTCCACGTGCCCTTTCAGTGCGCCCAGTCGAATCCATGGAGTCCCCGAGCCGATTCGCACGCCCCGGTCGGCAAGGCTTTCCCATTGCTCGATCGGATAGCGAAAATGCACTCGCACGGTCAGTTCCCCGGCAGCGTGGAGGTCTTCGAAAATCTGCAATTGCAAGTCATCTGACATGTCGCTGATCGTTGTCACGCCTCGTCGACGAATTTCCTCCAGGGCCCGCCTGCTTTGCCGCAGCCGTCTCGAATATGACTGCTCAGGAATGTGCGGGGTGAACAGCCGAAGTACGCCGGAACCGCGGATCCTCCCGGTGAATACTCCTCGCCCGTCGAAAATGAATTCGACCCCCTCCGGGGCCGGCTTTTCCGGGTCCAGTCCGACCCGGGCCAGAGCCGCTTCATTGACAGCAAACTCGGAGGCATCGAACTTCTGGATAAAAAGCGGCCGGTGCCGAGTCAGTTCCTTCACAAGAAACAGATCAGGCGTAAAGGGCTCGCGGGCTTCAGCTGACGCGCGGCCGCGGGACCATTGGTCATAAGCTCCCCAGAATCCGCCTACGATCCATTCCCCCGGGGCCAGCCGCAACGCAATCTCTTGAGTGCGTCGAACGAATTCCTGCTGGGAAGCCGCGTCCATGATGTTGAA
>DATKAT010000239.1:0-9218 GCA_035514675.1 Acidobacteriota bacterium
CCCACGTTCCTCGATTGCGCAGCCGATGAATCACGCGGGCTGAAGGAGCGTCGGCGGCCAGTCGGATTTCCACCGACTTTTCAATTCCCGTTCGGGGTTCCACCGATTGCCGCAGAAGAATCCCGTCGGGCAGAACCTCCGCAGCCACCGGCGCATTGTCGGGCTCGTAGGTGCGCATCCGATCCTCCGGCGAATGCCACAGTCGATGTCCGCCGTAAATCCTCCATTGATCACCCCCCGTCCGACCGGTCTGATCTTCAAACACCCGAAACAGGTTTTTCTCTCTAGCCAGTCCGAGATGCACGATTCTGGGCCCCACGTCGGAGGTCGCCAGCATCTCGATTTTGCCGTTGGAGAGGAAGTAGCAGTTTTCCCAGCCGTGGCAGGGACGCTTCTCAATCTGCATCTGGGCCATGCTCCATCCTGAGGTCAAGAAAATGATTCCGACGATTGACTGGTAGGCTCTCCCGAACATTTTGCCGTCACACTCTTTTGGATAGCATCGGTTGAACGATGCAGCGAGCCTGCCGGCCCGCCATCAATCGCTCAACTTCAGGTATAACAGATGTCATGAAAAACTTTCTTTTACTGACGTTCTTTCTGGCCGCAACCTCGGTCCAGGCCGGCCAGCCGGCCATTGAGCGGGAAGTGTTGTCGAAAGTTCAGTCGATGCTGCAGCAGCATGGACGCGTTACGTTTTCCGATCTTTATAATAGTGAAGAATTCTCCGCCGAACAAAGGGCGTTTCTGGGCCGACTGTATGAGAGCTTTTTCGCCGTTCCCGGTTATCTGAAATCGGAATTCGAGGCGACGGGCAGGATTCCGACCCGGCAGGAAATCGGCGAGGGCTTCGGAATCAGCGCCTCGTCGGTGGAGCTGCTGCTTCGCGTCATGGAGATGGATGCGCGAATGCCCAATCTGTTTGAAAGGGATGGGGCAAGCGGCGAAATCGCCAGCTTGAACGTGGACCGCATCGAGCAGTTTTTGGAGAGCCGCGGGTCGGCCGTCCGGATGATTGATTGGGAGGGCGATCCGCTTCCTTCTTTCCGCCTGACGGATTTTTCCGGAAACGAGTTTCAGTCGGAGAAGATCCGGGGCCCCGGCCTGGTCTATTTCTGGTTCACCGGATGTCCGCCTTGCGTCCGCATAGCTCCCATCCTGGTCGAGTTGGACGAAGAATTCAGAGGTCGGGGATTTCAGATGATCGGGATGAACGCCGACGAGATGCTGGGAATTGGAACCGACAATGCCGGTCGGGCAGCCGACCTAAAACGCAAAGGCATGCTGTTTCCCAACTTGAATCTGGACGTCCCGACGCGGGAAGCGTTCGGCAACGTCAACGTCTATCCCACCCTGTTTTTTTTCGACCGGGAGCGAAAGATCGTTCGCCATCTGGTGAACTTTCAGGATCGAGAAACCCTGGAGCGCATCATTCGCGAACTGCTTGGGTAGTCCCGCCCAGCAGGGCTTCAAATCTCTGGACTGGATGACCCTATGCAGCTGTTTCGCGAGGTAGGGCTGAGTTCCTCGGTGTTTCTTGTAGTTGGAAACATTGTGGGAGTCGGCATTTTCACCACCTCGGGCCTGATCGCCCAGGAGGTGGGCTTTTCCAGCTGGGTGCTGCTGGTCTGGATCGTGGGCGGGGCGCTGGCTCTGGTGGGAGCTCTCTGTTACGCGCGTCTGGGGATCCAGTTTCCGAAGGCGGGAGGAGAGTACGCCTTCTTATACCCCACCTTCGGGCCCTTTCCGGCTTTTCTATCGGGCTGGGCCTCCCTGCTGATCGGCTTTTCAGCTCCGATCGCCGCCTCCGCCCTCGGCCTGGCCTTCTATCTGCGGCCCTTTCTCCCCGAGAGTCTGCAAGCAGCGCCTCAGATTGAGAAGTGGACGGCCATCATCACCCTGTTACTGGTGGGCTTCTTTCTCTCTTTGGGACTGAAGAGCGGCCATCGCCTGCATTCGGGTGCGACGTTGCTGAATTTTTCGCTGGCCGCCATCTTTTCGATTCTGGTCGTTTGGAAGGCGCCCATGGGGGAGCGAGTGGTGCCTCTGTTGACGGCCGGCGGCGGAGAGGCGGGTCTGCCTTCGCTGGCCGCCGCGATCGTTCTGGTGATGTTCACTTACAGCGGTTGGAACGCCGCCGCCTACATTGCAGAGGAGATTCGTTCGCCGCGAAAGAACATCCCCCGGGCGTTGCTGATCGGAACGATCGTCGTGATCTTGCTCTACCTGGCGATGAACGTCGCCTACTTTTCAGCGACCCCTTTCGATGAGTTGGCGGGAGAGGTGGCGGTCGCCGAAATCACCGCAGCGAGCGTCTTCGGACCAGTGGGCCGGACGCTGGTGACGGCGCTCATCCTGCTTTCGATCTTCAGTTCGCTGACCGCCATGGCCATCGCCGGACCCCGCGTTTACTTCGCCATGTCCCGCGACCGCCTGTTTCCCGCCTGGCTCAGCGCAGTCGACCCGAATCGAAAAGCGCCGCTCCGCTCCATCTGGTTTCAGACGCTGATCGCCGTATTTTTGGTGCTGGTCGGCCGTTTCGACCAGATTCTCCTGTACTCGGGCTTTATTCTGATTATTTTTTCCACGCTGACGGTGGCGGCCCTGTACAAGACTTCCTCCTGGCGGGTTCTGCCCACGGTATTTGTTATCGTCAATATGCTGGTACTGTTCAACGCGGTGGTTTCCAGGCCCTGGGAGGCCCTCGCCGGAGTGACCGTCGTCTCTTTGGGGATACCGGTCTATCTGCACTACCGGCGAAAGAAAGTCGGAAGGGTCTGACGGGTCGGACTCGTCAGACAATCAAGGCCTCCCCTCCTGGATCCGGCCGGTCATTGGAACGAAGCGGACGCTGGTGATGCTCTCTTCCTGGAGCTCTCCATCTCGGCGGGTCAATTTAATCAGCGTCTGCACGCCGCCGACCTGCCCTTTTGGCATAATCAAGCGTCCTCCTTCGGCCAGCTGTTCCACCAACAGGGGAGGAACCCTTTCGGCGGCCGCCGTCACCAGGATGACGTCAAAAGGCGCCGCTTCCGGCCATCCTTCATATCCATCTCCGATGCGCACGTGGACGTTGTCGTACTCCAGTTCCTTCAACGTCTGTTCGGCGCGGAGGCCGAGTTCGGGGATGATTTCGATCGTATATACGTCGCGGACGAGCTCCGCCAGCACGGCGGCCTGATATCCGGAGCCGGCGCCGATCTCCAGGGCCTTGTCGTCTTCTCGGGGCGCAGCCGCCTGAGTCATCAAGGCCACGATGTAGGGCTGCGAAATCGTCTGATCCAGACCGATTGGAAGCGGTTGGTCGGAGTATGCATAGGCTCGCATTTCCTCGGGAACGAAACGATGCCGGGGGATGCGGGCCATCGCATCCAGGACCCGCGGGTCGCGGATGTCTCTTTGGGCGAGCTGGGAGGTCACCATCGACTGGGCCCGTTGCCGCCAGTGCTCCTCCGAGTCTTGAGCGGGCGGAGCCATCCCAGCGCAATGGACCAGCAGAATCGCGGAAAGCCCGCAAAGGCTGCAAGCATGTCGTAGATTCATTTCGCCATACCATTTAAACTGTTCAGCGCGGTGAGTTCCAGTAAAGCTCCGCTGCGCGGCCGGCGGCCGGCCCGTCGGGCATCGGCGGCATTCCCTTCTGCGCGATTGGCAGGCGCCGGCCCTCTCGCGCAGATTTCGGAAAATGCGGAGTCATACCCTCCCCTGAAATTCTCAGGCGAGCCAGGAGGAAGCGTTTCGCAATGAAACTTCAGTCGGAAACCGTCAGCGGGGAAGCCCTGATCGGCGTCGATATGGGCGCCACCAACGTTCGAGCCGCGCGCATCAGCCGAGGCCGTCTGCAGCAGTTTTTCACGGCCTCAGTTCCCTCCCAGGGATCCGAGAAGGAAATTCTCGATTGCGTCTTGAGCGCCGTCGAATCGGTAATGAACGACCAGGTCGGCGGGGTAGGATGCGGCGTTCCGGGCGTCGTGGATGAAAAGGGAGTCGTCTACGACGTCATCAACGCTCCCGCCTGGAAGGAAGTGGCCCTTGCAGACGCGCTGCAAAAACGTTTCGGCCGACCGGCGCTGGTCAATAACGACGCAAACTGCTTCGCCCTGGGCGAAAAGCACTTCGGCAAGGGACGAGACTGCAGTTCGTTTGTCGCGCTGAGCGTCGGAACCGGACTGGGCGCAGGGCTGATCGTTCACGACCGCCTCTACAGCGGCGCTCACTGCGGCGCGGGGGAGTTCGGAATGATTCCCTACCGGGACCAGGTCCTGGAGTACTTCGCCAGCGGTCAGTTGTTCGAAAACGTCTACGGGATCGCCGGTACGGAAGTCTTTGAGAAGGCCCTTCAAGACGACTCCAGGGCATTGCGGCTCTACGAAGAGCTGGGCGAGCACCTGGCCGAGGCGATCAAGATCGTCCTGTTGGCCTTCGACCCGGAGATGATCGTTCTGGGCGGCTCCGTCAGCAAGGCCTACCGTTTCTTCGAAGATTCCCTGTGGAACCGCGTCCGCGATTTCCCTTATCAACGAGCCGTCGATCAGTTGCGAATCGAGGTTTCCGAAGACGAGCACATCGCAGTCAAAGGCGCCGCCGCGCTTTTTTTCGACGGCTGACCGCCTATCTTGACACCACCGTAGGACCGGCATCCTGCCGGTCGGCACCAATCGCCGGCTGGAAGCCGGCACCACTACTGCGGCCTCAGGAAACGGCCCTCCAGATCGCGGGCTGCCTGGCTGAGGGCGCGCACGCGTTCCCGCTCGGTGTCGACCGACCAGACGAAATGCTCCTCCCGCCCCGTCTCTCGATTGTGGGCGGACAAATCGATCATCCAGTTCGATCCCGAGCGGGACACCACGCTCCACTGCAGGAAATCAAGTTCCTCCAGCAGACCCTCGTGCAGCCGCAAGGCGCCTTCCGCTCGGTCCTTCAACAGCTGAAATGCGATCTCCGCTTCCGGATCCGGCTCGTTGGAAGCTGCGGCCTCGGCCTCCGGTTTCGCGCTCGACGGAGCGGGAACGGGACTCTGGGACTCCGCGACCTGGGGCGGAGGGATTTCTCGTGCATTGGAGGGAGTCGCCGCGCCGGCGATCTCTTCGCGAACCAGTCGCGGCTTGTCGCGATCGCTCCTCTCGGCCTGCGGCGGTCTTGTCCGCCGCTCGACAGGGGCAGGAGTGGCGATGGAGGCCGCAGGGTCGGTCTCCGCAGGCGGGAGATCCGCCTGCTTCGGCGATTGATCCGGCAAGTGTTCTTCTGTATCGGCGCTTGACGATGATTCTGATGCGGGATCCGTCCGAATTGCGGCTTCCGTCTCGGATTCCGGCTGCCCCTCCAACGCCGGCTCGGTTCCGGGGAGCAAAATCAACAGCAGGAGTCCGAGGGCGACCGCTCCCGTGATCCCCGCGACCCACGCCTTTGATCGGTTGGCGCCCGAACGGGTAGTAAAGGTTTCCTCCAGCAGGGAGGGCGTCTCCCCCTGACGCGTGGATGGCGCCTCCTTCTTCGGCTTCCTCTGACCGTAAATCTGACCGTACAGATTCGATGCGCCCGGGGCGCCTCCCTTTTTGACGCGTATGACTTCGAGCGCCTCCTTCAACAACTGCGCCTTCTGGACAACCTCAACAGCCGCCGGATCATCATCCTGAAGCTCCCGATTCAATCGGTCCGCCAGCTTGCGATACGCCGCCTCGGCCTGCTCCAGCGACGCTCTCTCCGGAAGTCCAAGAATTCGAAACGCGTCTTTGCTTTTCATTCGATTCAGGGGATTGGTCGCGCCGGGAAAGCTTTTTGATTACTCCTCGGCCGCCTCTTCGGCGCGGATCATCAGTTTTTCAAACGGATCCTCCGAAATCAGCCCCCAACGTCCCGATTCGACCTGCCGTGCGAAAAACTGCTCCTCCCGGCGTGAGAACTCGAATGTCCTAAAAGTTCCCTCGGTGGTCTGAAGCGTCACGGTGATCTCCGGCTCAGGAAAGTAATCCACTGTTTCCAGGCTTTCGAAGCGGATGTCGGAAAGCGGAAACCAGATTCTGTAAGACGGGACGTTGCGATCCTTTAGTTCTTCCGGCTTTTCGATCAGCCATTGGAAGTCTTCTCTTCGCAGGACGATTTCGGCGTCGGGATGCTTCAGTGTCAGGCGGGACACCTCGTCCTGGGGAATATCGACGACGTCCTTGTTGCGAAATTCCCACAGCGGTTTGGCTGCGCTTTCAAAAACCGAGTTAGGCAGCGTCACGACCGGATTCCGCTGTGGGTTTCTGGCATAAACGGCTCCGTCGCTTTCGCTCCCGAGTTCCAGAGAATTCCAGGCATCGGAGCCTTGAGCTCGCATGCGTACGGTGATGCGCGGAGTCGTCAGCCCATAAGGGGTCAGATCTTCGGGGCTCTCATCGACGAAATCCCGGACATCCGCGCCCGACAGCGATGAGAGGAGCGCCGAGACGGTGGAGCGGTCTGCTTTTTCCTGGAGCGGACGCTCCAGGAACCAGTCTCCGTTCTTGCGGGTGAGCGTGATGGTTTCTTCCTGGCGCTGAATTTCCAAAGTCGCCAATTCGTCTTGTTCGAAGCGGAGGATCTTGCGGCTCCGCCAGGATAAGGCGTCCTTATCCAGCGCCGAAGCCAACAATTGGGAAGTCAGGAAGACTTCCTCTTCATCCGAGAGGCGCACGTACACGTTCGTCTCGGCAAAGTCGCTGTTTCCGATCGCCAGCTCCCGGGCGCCGTCAGGCGTGGAGATCGTCACCCGCAGCCGCGGCTCGTCCAGTCCGTAGGCGGACAGATCCTGCTCGGCTTCGAAGCTGCGGTTTCTACGTGCTTCCGTGAGACGCTGCAGCAGTGTGCGGACTTCGGATTCGGAGGCCGGCGCCTCCAGCGGCCGGCGCAATTGCCACTCCTCCCGGTCCTTCACCAGCAGAACCGGATCCCGCCCCTGGAGCGAGATTTCAATCGACTCAATCTGATCCTCCTCCAGGCGAAGCAGACTTTCCTGCAACTGCTCTGCCTTCTGGCGTTCTTCCCAACCGGCGATCTCGTAGAAATAGACGTATGCTCCGAGACCCAGGAATACGACGAGAAGAATGAGGACCTTTCTCATGACTTGCTCCGTCTCAACGGCGGCGGAACCAGACGGACAGGCCCACCGCCAGGGTCAACAGCGGAAAAAACAGCACGGTGGCCCAGAAAATCATTCTGGACTGCGCTTCCGTCAACACGAGCGAGCGGCTGGTCGGATCCCTTGGACGAATCGAAATCAGGTCGGCGTCTTCGGCCAGCCAACTGACCATGTTCAGGAAAAGATCCGCGTGCACGGGGTGACTGAAGTATTGATTGGACGCGAAGTCGGAGTCGCCCACGACGATCAGGCGCGACTCCGCCGACTCGCCGGCTTCGGCATCCGCATTCAGGTCCGCCACCGGCAAGGTCTCAGCATCCGGCTCTTCCGCCGGCTCGTCCGGCGCGACTGCAGCGTCCGGCTCCTCCCCTTCGATTTCGATGGATTCGGAAACGGCTTCCTGAGGGTTGGCCTCCGCATCCCGGTCGGCCTCGAGCGCCGCAGGCGCTTCACCCGGAGTGACCGATTTACGGGCCGCAACGGCCAGCGCAATCGGGCCCGGCTCGTCCTCTCCTTCATCGAATCGAACGCGCTCGGCTTCCAGATTCGTTTCTCCCCAGCTTCGATCGGAAGTCTTCAGCAACTCGACGGTCTGGTAGGTCAGCGGGCTGGAGGTTGTCGCCACGCCCCGGGCGAACGGAAAGAAACTCATCATTGTCCGAAAGTCCCTGGTGATCGGGTGATCGGCATACTCCGCCACAATTGGGGCGGCCGGACCGAGTCCAAGAAGCTGTCCCAATCCGCTGGCGTCGATGACCACGTTGTCTTGCAGCTGGACGCCGTAAGCCGCGAGGAATTCGGCGGCCTCGAAATCGTTTTGTGGGTCGGCCAGCAGGAGAAACTTTCCGCCCTGCGCCAGATAATCCTGCAGCAGCGGGATCTCATGGGCGAAGTAGGGCATCCGCGGTCCGACCGAACTGATGACTGCAGCATCATCCGGTATCCGGTTCTCCTGCGCCAGATTATAGGGCTCGACGCGATAATTCTGTCTCTCCAACGCTTCTCTGGCCGCTGAAAAGCCTTCGGCGTCGGCGCTGGCGGGATCCCGTTCTCCGTGCCCCTGCAGCAGGTAAACGACCTTTTCTTCGTCGCGAGTGACTCGAATGATCGCGTTGGTGATCCGCTCCTCGGAGATTTCCTGGACCGATTCCCGACGGGATCCTCCGGCCACGATGATCTCCCCGACGCGGGCCACCTCGAATTGGGCGGCCCTGGCGGGATCCTTTTGCGGATCGACGACCTCATATCCGATCTGACTGGACAGATACTGGTATTCGCGCGCCAGGCTTTGGAATCGCCTGGAGCCGGCTTCGTCGGCAAAGAATCCGATCAATTCAATCCGTCGATCCAGGTTCCGGGCGATGCTGGCCGTTTGCTCCGAAAGCGCGTGCTGTCGCCCTTCGGTCAGGTCGACTCGCTGATGATGGCGGGTGTTCAGAAAGTTCACCAGCGCCAGGATGGCCAGAACCAATACCAACGTCGCCAGCGCCGTGCCCCCTTCCCGGCGGCTTCGCGAGGAAAGAGTTTGCCGTATGGCGGACAGGTTCAGCAGTACGCCCAGAACCACCAGGGCGGCGCCGCCGTAGATCAGCGCCTGGGCCTTCCAATCCCACATCAGGGTGGTGTTATAGAGAATGTATCCTCCCACCGCCAGCAGAATTCCGAGATAGGGCAGATTCTCTTTCAACCTGTTCATCGTCGTCATTTCCTCCACTTGACTGAATCCAGGGAAAGCGAGGTCAGAAAGAGTCCCAGGAAGATGAATGAAAGATAGAAGACGAGGTGCTGCGTATCGAAGATGCCGCGGGTGAAGTCTTCGTAGTGATTCAAAACCGACAGATATCGAATGATTTCATTGCCCAATGTCGAACTGGGGTCCGCGCTGGCGTCCAGCACCCAGAGAATAATGAACACTCCGAAAGTGAGGGCGGCGGCCACGATCTGATTCTCCGTCAGGGACGAGATGAACAGCCCAACAGCCAGCATGGCGCCGGCCAGCAGCAGGGCGCCCGCCAATCCGATCAAAAGGGGAGGGAGAGGCGGCTTGGGACTGCTGAACTGAATGACGATCAGGATGTTGATCAGGGCCGGCAGGAACATGACGAGCACAAAAATC
>DATKAT010000240.1:0-9926 GCA_035514675.1 Acidobacteriota bacterium
CAACCCGGTTGCGATTTGGGAGCTGAAATTCAATTAGCTCAAGCTGTTCGCCTTCCGCGCAGGAAACGGTTACAGCCGCCGGTTCGACGGCGGCGATCGTCCCGGGCTTCAGGCCGGAGTCTTCTTTCGCGGCATTGGGCAGTCGGCTTTTCCAAATCTTCAAAGCTTCCCCCCGAAAAGTCGTACGGGCGCCGGGGCGTGGATTAAAGGCCCGGATCTGATTGTGGACCCCGCGGGCGCTGGCGGACCAGTCGATAAGCGCGTCTCGAGGGGTGATCTTGGGCGCGTAGGTGGCTCCTTCTGAGTCTTGAGGCCTGGGCTCGACGGCGCCTGCCAGATAATCCGGCAAAACCTCGATCAGTAGGTCGGCCCCGTGTTGTGAGAGGCGCTCTTCAAGCTCCCCGGCGGTCATTTCGAGAGGGATGCTGCAAGCCCGCTGAGTTAGGATTCCTCCGGTATCCATGCCCTCGTCGATCTTCATGATGGTCACACCGGTTTCTTTGTCTCCGTTCCAGATGGCGTGAACTACTGGAGCGGCGCCTCGGTAGGCCGGCAGCAGAGAGGCGTGCACGTTTAGCGTTCCGTGTCCGGGAAATTCAAAAAAGTCGCGAGGCAGGATTTGCCCGAAGGCAACCACGACGATCAAATCGGGCCGCAGTTGATTGAGCAGGCTTATGGCCTCGGGATTTCCGCGGATGCGCTCCGGCTGAAAGACTGGAATGCCTGATTCAAGCGCCGCTTGTTTGACGGGGGGAACGGAGATCTTGCGGCCGCGGCCGGCGGGGCGGTCGGGTTGGGTGATTGCGCCTACGACCTTCCACCCTTTCGACGCCTGGCAGCCGATCAATCTTTGCAAAGAAGCGACCCCGAAAGCCGGAGTTCCCAGAAAGAGAATGCGAGTCACCATTCGCCGGCCTTGATGAGTTTTCGGATCCTCCGCTTGATCGAATCCCGTTTGAACACAGAAATCCGGTCGAAGTAGAGGATGCCGTCTAGGTGGTCGATTTCGTGGCAGAGGGCGCGGGCTAGAAGCTCCTTTCCCGTCAGCTCAACCGGATCCCCCTTCAGGTTCTGCCCGCGCACCTTGACCCAAAGAGGTCGCGTCAAGGGCGCAGTGAAGCCGGGGATGCTCAGGCATCCCTCTTCTTCCCGCTGCGAGCCCTGTTCCTCAACGATTTCCGGATTGGCTAGGAGGATCTGATGCCCCTGCTCCTGGCCGGCGCTCAGATCGATAACCAGCAGCCTAATCGTTACGCCCACCTGAGGGGCGGCCAGGCCGATGCCGGGGGCGGCGTACATGGTTTCCAGCATATCGACGGCAACGGCCTCCAGATCGCGGTCGAAATTGGTGACCGGCTGGCACGGCGTTTCCAGTTCGGGAGCGCCATACTTCAGGATCGGTCGAATCATTGACTGGTCCTATCGGTCTGACTTCCATCCCTCCGGTCGCAGCGGTCCGGCGGATGATTTCTGCGCCCGGCGTTCGTCTGGTAGAATTCCATTGCAACTGCTTGCAGGCGGTTGCGGCGATTCTCGATTTTTATCAACGATTCTTATCGTTCGGTGCGGGAAAGGTTCTGGTGGCGAATTCTTCCTTTGACTTACTACAGTCCTGGCCCGCATTTGTGAAGTGTACCATTGAGCCTGGAATGTGAATCAAATCGCCGGTCGCGTGAAAGACGCTGCAGCGGCGCCCGCTGGAAACATTCGAATGGGGGAATTCGGAAAGTGGGAACACAGCGGGCGTCATCTTTCGGAAGCGCCTGAATGAGCGCGGGGTACGGATGACTCTGATCTATGGGGTAATTTACGAGATCCAGCAGTTTACGCTGCTGTCGGTGCAGGCGGCGACTAACTTGTTTCGCCGGCCCCGCTACTTCCAGGACACTTTCCATCAGATGGACATGGTCGGCGTCAGCTCGCTGGTCATCGTCCTTCTGACAGGGTTCTTCACCGGCGGAGTGTTGGCTCTGCAGGCTTCGAATTCCTTGAAGGCTTTTGGGGCCGTGAACCTGACCGGTCAACTGGTCGCGATCTCCCTGGTTCGCGAACTCGGCCCAGTGTTGACCGCTCTGATGATTTCCGGGCGGGTGGGCTCAGGATTCGCGTCGGAACTGGGCTCGATGGTGGTCACCGAACAGATCGACGCCATGCGCGCTCTGGGCACCGATCCAACCAAGAAACTGGTGACGCCGCGGCTGATCGCCTGCATTACGATGCTGCCTCTCTTGACGGTCATGGCCGATCTGGCGGGTCTGGTCGGCGGATGGCTCGTTTCCTACTACACGCTCAACCTGAACACGAACCTGTACTGGAGCCAGGCGCTGCGTTCGATCAGCTACATCGACGCATTGGAGGGCCTCTCCAAACCCCTGGTCTTCGGCTTCATCATCGGCATGATCGGCTGCTATTTCGGTTTGAATACGCGGGGCGGGACCCGAGGGGTGGGCAAGGCCACCACGCAGGCCGTGGTCTTCGCCTCCATCATGGTCATCATTTCGGACTTTTTCGTCAGCAAGATCATACTGGAGCTTCGGTATTGAGCGTCATCCGTTTTGAAAACGTGACCAAGATTTACGATGGCCAACCGGTACTTGACGATCTCTCCCTCGAGGTGGGCGAGTCCGAACTGAAGATCGTCTTGGGGGGAAGCGGCTCGGGGAAAACCACGCTGTTGAAACTGGTGCTCGGGCTGGCCCGACCCGAGAGCGGGCGGGTTGTGATTTTCGGCCAGGACATAACGAATCTGAAGGAAACGGAGCTGATGCCGTTGCGAGGCCGGATTGGAATGGTGTTCCAGGAGGGAGCGCTGTTTGATTCGTTAACGGTTGCCGAAAACGTCGGCTACCGTCTGACCGAGCGAGGAGAGTTGAGCTTGGAGGCGATTGATCGGGAGGTCCGGAAGGTTTTGGGATTCGTCGGACTTGAGCAGGCCTACTCGAAACTTCCCGCCGAGCTTTCCGGAGGCATGAAAAAGCGCGTGGCCATCGGGCGGGCCCTGGTGGGTCAGCCGGAGATCATGCTGTTTGACGAGTCGACCGCCGGTCTGGACCCCATTACCAGCCGGACCATCTGCGAGTTGGTTCTAAAGCTGCGCGACATCGAGAAGGTGTCGGCCATCTTTGTGACTCATGACCTCAACACCGCCATGAGCCTGGCTGACGAAAAGGCGGTAGAGGAGGATGGTCGAGTGGAGTTTCTGCCGACCGCTTCCGACTCGGCTTCGGGCACTTCATTTATCATGTTGGAAAACGGCGCCATTCTGTTCGAAGGCGGCAAGGAGGAGCTACTGAACTCCGGCAATCCGTACATCCGTGAATTTTTGGACTAAGGCAAGCGAAATGAATCTAAAACAAAAATCGACCATTTCCGAGTTAAAGGTGGGCATCTTCGTCGTCATCGGCTGCGCGATTCTGGCCCTGGCAATCTTCTCAATCGGCACCCAGGTCGGGCTGCTCCAGGAGCAGTTCTGGGCGAAGACCTACTTGAACAACGTCTCCGGACTGAAGCCTGGCGACATCGTGCTGCTGGGCGGAGTCGAGGTGGGCAATGTCGACCGAGTCCAGCTCGACGACTCGGGCGTGCTGCCCGACACGCCGCTGAATCGAAGGACCCTGGAGCGCATTGCCGAAGTGGAGGGTGAGTTCGCGAATGCCGCTCAGCGGGTCCTGCCGTTGCGGGAGCAATTTGAGGACCAGCGCCGGGAGCTGCAGGAGACGCAGGAGACGTTCGGACCAGACGCCGCACAGACTCTGCGACTGCAGGAGGAGTTCGAAGAGGCGCGGGCCGAGCTGAGGCGAGCCGAGCGCAGGTTTGAAGACCAGGAAAGAGACCTGGATCGCGCTCGCAGCAATCTGCAGACAATCACCATCTTAATGAAGATCAATTCGCAGTATCGGGACTGGATTCAGGCCGACAGCAACATCTCGCTCGGTTCCATCGGCCTGCTGGGGGACAAATTTATTGAAATCGCCTTGGGCCGAACGGGGCAGCCGGCGGCCACCGAAGAGATAGAAGTGCCGGGGTGGTTCGGAACCAGGACCGAGGAGGCCGTGGTAGTGATGGGGACGATCGACCCCGGCTTCGAACAACTCATCACGGGCGCCAACGACATTCTGGTCAATTTTGAGACGCTCTCGCGCAAAATGCAGGACATCATGGACCGCTTCGAAGAAGGAGAGGGAACGGTTGGAAAATTCTTTACCGATCCCGCCTTCTACAATAATCTGAATGAAACGGTGCTGAGCGCCAACGAGGCGGTGGAACGGGCTGCGCTGTTGATGGAGGAGATTACGCGCGGACCGGGAACCGTCCCCCACTTGATCCAGGAGCGCGAAATCTATGATACGATCCTCGCCACCACGGGCAGGCTCGAACAGGTCATGACCCGAATCGAGGCAGGGGAGGGTTCGCTGGGGAGCTTCGTCAACGACCCGTCGCTTTATCGAAACGCCGACGACGTCATGGTCAGCGTGCGCAGCATTGCGGATCGAATCGAGAAGGGGGAGGGTACGCTCGGAAGGCTGTCCCAGGACGAACAGCTCTATCGGTCGCTTCAGGAATCCGTCGACAAGCTTGCCGTCATGCTACAGGACATAGAAGAGGGGAAGGGGACGCTTGGGATGCTGGCCAAGGACGAGGCCCTGTATCGAAACATCAACGAGGTCTCGTCAGAGATGGTGAAGCTCCTGTACGACTTTCGGGAGGATCCCAAGAAGTTCCTGACCATCCGGTTCACGATTTTCTAACGGACGCCATGATTTCTGAAAAGATCGGAAACGGCGCGCAGGTGATCCTGAAGGGAATCGTGCGGGCCTTGATCGTGCTGCGCATCCACCCCAACCATCTCACCTTCCTCGGATTCGTGATGAGCATTCTGGTGGCGTATGCCTTTGCCAGAGGGCGCTTCGGTCTTGCCGGCGCGATCCTGATCGTTGCGGGTCTTTTCGATATGGTCGACGGCATGGTGGCGCGAGCCTTGAACGCGGAAACTCCCTTCGGCGCCTTTTTCGATTCGATCATGGATCGATATTCGGACCTGATCATTTATTTGGGCCTGATTATCTACTACGGAAGCCAGGACCGGATGCACTACGTCGTACTGGTCGGCATCGTCATGATGGGCTCGGTACTGACCAGCTACGCGCGCGCCCGCGCTGAATCTCTGATCCCTCAGTGCAAGGTCGGCTTTCTGGAAAGGCCGGAGCGAATCGTCCTGCTCATTATCGGCGCCTTTTACTTTATGGACCCGATCCTCTGGGTCATCGCGGTCTTGTCGAACTGGACGGTGGTGCACAGGATCCTGTACACAAGGGCGGAAATCCGCGGCAAGCGGGGAACCGTCAATTGGCAATGATTCTCACATCCCGAGGCAGCTTCAAGTCGAAATCGGACTTTGAGATCCGCGGGTTCAACTGGATGCCGCGGAAACGAATCAAGAGATAGTCCTGAGTGTGTTCCACGAGCTGCTGCTGGATCGGAAGCCACTGTTGGGTGTCGACCCAGAGAACGATCAGGGGGAAGTAAGCTGCCACCTGGCCGGACTTGGGCGCCAATTCCAACCGGTAGACGTCCTGTGTGCCGACTTTTTCCCTTCCGATTAGGCGAATGTCATAAGCCTCTTTCAAGGCCTCCTTGTCGGATCCGAATCCGAGAAGCAGAAACTCGGCCTTGTCCCGATGCCTCCCAAGCTGATACCGCTGCGCCTGCTTGATGCCGGGCTGATAATAGGTGACCTGGCCGTCGCGAATCACGAGGGAGTCTACCGATGGGCTGTGGATGTCTCTGCGCAGGTACACTTCGCCCCCCTCCTTAAGGAACAGGAACTTTCCGCTTTGCCCGCGATCGAATTCCTGGAGGATGTCGGTCCACTTGCTCTGTTCGATATCGGCCGACAGGGAGCGCAGGGATTCCCCCGCTCGGTCCATCCGAGTGAGAATCTCCTCCAGTGTCAGATCGGCCGGAAATGCCGAGGAGGAGAAAAGGAAGCCGAAAACTGCGGTCAAGGCGATGATCAGGGCTCGTCGTTCCATCGTTCTTTAAGACTGTCGGGCCGGCGCAGAGTTGCGAAAAAGTTCCTGACCGCAAACGGATCAGGGACCTGTCGGTTGGATGCGAATCTCGCTTTGCAGGACTTCGGAGCGATCTCCGTCAGCCGGTTCCGCCTCCTCCTGGGGCGCGGGCTCCGGGACATCCTTCTGGACGAAGGCGCGGCCGTCGAACACGGCGCGCGGCGTCAGAAAGATGAACAGCAGGATGAAAGCGCAAAGGACGTCGTATTGCCAGCTTCCCCGAGGATACTTCCAAAAGAGGATTCGTCCCAACATTCTCAACACCGCTGGCTCGACCTTCTCGTCATACCCTTTTCGGCTCAACTGCGTAAAAGAGGTTGTCGACGCGATTAAGGATTCGGCCGTCCCGCATTTCTAGCAGTCGCCCGGCCGTTGCGGCCGCTTCGGAATCATGCGAAATCATCACGATGGTCTGCCCGTAGCGGCGATTCAGATCCTGCATCATCTGCAGCACCATGCGCGAGTTCTCGGTGTCCAGATTTCCAGTCGGTTCGTCCGCCAGCAAGATCGCCGGTCGATTGACCACCGCGCGTGCGATCGCCACCCGCTGCTGCTCGCCGCCGGACAATTCATACGGTTTGTGGTGAAGCTTATCTTCCAGTCCCAGCAATCCGAGCATCTCCCTGGCGCTGGTCTCCTCCATATAGCCGTTGCCGTGGATTCTTCTGGCCAGATCGATGTTGGCCTCGGCTGAAAGCGAAGGCAGAAGGTTGTAGCGCTGGAAGACGAATCCAATCTTTTTCCTCCGGATTTCGGTCCTCTCAGCGTCGCTGACGCCCCCCAGTTCGACCCCGTCGATAAAGACTTCTCCGGCCGTCGCCTTCTGCAGTCCGCCGAGCAGGTGCAGCAAGGTCGACTTTCCGCAGCCGCTGGGACCCATGACGGCGACAAATTCCCCGGAGCGAACCGTCAGATCCACTCCCCGCAGCGCCGGGACCTCCACTTTGCCGACACGATAGACCATCTGGAGATCGCGCGTTACAACGACCTCATGGTCCCTCTTTTTTGCAATTTCGATGGTCCTATTCATAACCCAAAGCTTTTACCGGATCCAACTGAGCCGCCTTCAGCGCCGGATACAGCGCCCCCAGCGTTCCTCCCCCAACCGCCATCAAGAGAGCCAGCGCTTTCCAATGGTTCGGAACCTCAACGGGTACGCTCGGGAAAGTGAACAAAATAAGCTCTATCGCTCCAAAAGTCAAAAGATAGCCAAGCCCTGCGCCCAGCGAACAGATTAGCACGGACTCCTTTAGCACGAGTTGCACGATGTAGGCTCTGGAAGCCCCCAGCGATTTCAGAATTCCGATTTCCCGGGTGCGCTCGGTGATCGTACTGTACATTGCCAACAGGATGATCAGGAAGCTGATCCCCACAGAGATAAACACCATGGCTGACAGAAATTCATAAAAGACCGGCGTGGTGCCCGCCATGATTTCCTGCAATTCGGCAGTCTTGGTGATCTTATAGTGCGGCATGCGATCGGTCAGCCGCCCGTAGACTTCCTCTACGTCGACGCCCGGCTTCGCTCGAACGAAAAAAACAGTGGCCTTTTCCGGAGTGCCGTTCATCACTTGCAGCGCCTCCAGGTCCATCAGCACCCGTACGGCCGTTCCCTGCTCGAAAACTCCCGTCACCGTGAATTCGTGGCCGAGCAATTCCAGCTTGTCCCCCGTCTCCAACTGATGCGACTTGGCGTAAATCGTGTCAATGATGACTTCGTCGGGCCCTTCGAAGAGTCGCCCATTCACGAGACGGAGGGTGTCGTTGACCTGCTGAAAAGTCGTCTTGTCGACGCCAAACACGACGTGAAAGCGTTCGCTGATGAATTTCACAAGAATCGGAGTGACCGACTCGACTCCGTCGACCTGTTCAATGACTTCTGCGATTCCAACCGGCAGCGTTCCGGCGCTGAAGGCGAAAAACAGCGAGGCGTCCGAAGGCTGAACCATGAAATCCCCTCCGATGCGCCGGGTCCGCTGGGCCGTATCAGTCAATTGCCCGTAGGTCAGACCCACGCTGATCAGAATCAGCAAGACGCCCATCGACACCGCGACCATGCTGACGATGGTTCTCGTCGGCCGCTGGCTTAGATTCGACAACACTAGTCTAAACACGGCTCTGCCGGCCTCCCTTATCCCCCCTCGCGCACCTCGATGAGTTCAGCTCCGGGCGGGGCAGCGATCACAAAGGCGTCGGATTGTATCTGACGATCCGTTTCTATTGTATCCGGTTCGAATTGAAACCGGATCTCGTATCGGTCCGCCGGTCTCTTGATTTCTACGTGAGTGGGAATTCGGCGTCCCCCGCTTGTCACTTCCTGATTGTAAACGATCACGCTTTTGAGTTCCGGTCCTTCGTAATAATGCTGGCGGACAATCCGCATCCGGCTTCGCTCGATCCAGATTTTGCGGCGCAGGTGCAGCGCGGCCGATTCGCGAACGTCCTCCACCACCGCCACCACATAATATTTGAAGCGTCCGTCCTCCTCTTCTTCCAGAAAATGGCGGAATCGTCCTCTGGATTCGGGTAAGGATTCAAACAGGATGCCTTCCAGAATATGGGACGGACGGACGTTGTAGATGGGGTTTTCCTCCTGCTTACGGACCCCGGTCGATCCCGTCACGAACTGATTCCGGGAAGGGATCCAAATTTGAAAGCGGCCGTTTGAGGAAGCCATCGACAGGACGGAGGAATTCGTGAGCGGATTCAGAATGTTGACGAAAATCGAATCCGATTCATGCGTCACCAGATAGCCGCGGGCTTTTCGGTACCGTTCAAAATACCCGTCATCGATAGATCCCCCCGTCATCTCCACCTCAAAGCGGGAAACCACCAGGGACTCCAAGCCTGCGTACTCCTGGTTGATCAGTTCCGTCAATTCCTGCAGCGTGGCGACCTGAGCTTCGGCGTAGGTGGTGGGCGGCGCGATGACCGTGCGCTCTCTGACCGGTCCGCAGGCGCTCAGCGCCCCGACCAGCAGCGACGCCGCCATCATTCGGCCGGGGGTGACCATTCGAGTCATGCGAGTTCCTCTCCTGAACGGTTACGAGTACGGATTCGGATCAAGACATACAGGAGCGCTCCGCCCGCTGCAACCAGCATCAGCATCGATCCAACCATTTGGATGTTTTCTTCCAGGAATCGTTTCGCCGCCTCGCCGTACAAGACGGCCAGGATTCCCCAGCTGAAATAGCGAATGCTCCTGCCGACAAGAACTGCAAGAAGAAACCGGCGGAAGCTGAGATTGAACGCGCCGGCCGAAAAGACGAAGATCTTAAAGGGAATGGGAGGAGGCAGAATCGCAGGAACGAGCACCGCCCAAAGGCCCCACCGGCGGTAAATGCCTTCGACTCGTCGCAGGTTCGCCCGGCTGAAGCGACTCTTCATAAACGCGCCGCCCCTCCTTCCGACCGCGAAGAGTATGCAGCAACCGGCGATCGAACCCATAATGGTCATCGCCACGTAATAGCTCATCGTCTCCCAGGACTGGCCGGTGGAGAGGACGATGATCAGAATGTCGTTGCCTTCCGGCACGGACAGAAAAGAGGAGTCGACGAGCGCCAGCAGAAATAGTCCCGGCCCTCCCAGTCCGAGCGCGAGGCTGTATAGAAATTGACCGGCCGCCTGGAAGTACTTCCAGAGACCGTCAGTCAGCTGCACCATTCAAATCGTCCTCGGATTCAGACTCAGGACACTAGCGGCGAAACACCCGAACGACGCCTATTATAGTCCGAATTCCTTCTGTTGGGACCGTTTCCGATCGGAGGCGCCGACTTGCTGCGTTCGATTCCGATTTCTCTTGGCGTACGGACGCAGCCGCGCTGAAATTCGTCCCTGGCGAATCGATTGCGCCGG
>DATKAT010000241.1:0-2177 GCA_035514675.1 Acidobacteriota bacterium
TAGATTTCCTCGATGGCGTTCCAGACCGCCCAATCGGCGTCGGCCAGGCCGGGATAGGAGTAAGGGCCGTGCAGGAGATAGGAATCCACGTAATCGGTTTTCAGATTCTTCAAGGATGAGGCGAACGACTGCCGGACCTGGGTGTGCAGATCCGCGTCTGGTTCGTACGGAACGCGATGGTCGTGTCCGTTCAGCGGCGTAAATTTCGTCTGTACGTACAGGGAGTCGCGGGAGATTCCCTCCGAGGCCAGCTCTTCCAGAGCCTGCCCCACCAGCGCCTCCTGATAGTGCCTGGGCTGGTTGGCGGTGTCGATAGCGCGAAAGCCCGCACGCACGGCTTTCCGCGTCAATTCCGCGGTCGATTTCTCCTTCCACGCGGTTCCGTAAATGAAATTCGGCGTCGGCTTTTCGACTTCCGGCATGCTCCCCCATCATTCCACAGGAACGCGCCGGATTGCATGCGGGCTGGCAAATTGAGCCGGGAGCGAAGAAAATGGGTCCATTGCGATGACTGGCCGTTTTGTCTTATTCACATCAATGTGGGCGGCCGCTTTCTCGTTCGTCGCTCTTTCGCACGGCGTCGCTGCTCAAAGCGGCGCCCCAGCGGAGGAGGCGCCGGACTCCGACCGCCCCTGCATGGTTTCGCTGTGGAACCACCGGAGGGATCTGGACCCGACGCCGCTGGTCCAGCGCCTGGGAATCAACCACATCTGGTCCCACGACGAGGCCTATTCGGGCCAGACATGGGAAGAAACCCACATGCACCGGCTGCTTCAGATTCCGGGGGTGGAGCAGGTAATGGCGAAGGTGGAGCGCGCCGCATGGGGCTGGACTCACGAAATGTCGCTGGAGCACATCCGCTGGGTGGCGACGCTGTCCCGGACGCATGCTGGGATATCGGGAGTCTACTTGAACGATTTTTACGATGAAGTCGAAGACGGACACCGGACCGAGGAGCAGTGGCGCGAGATCATCGCGGCGGCCAGACAGATCAACCCTGCGCTTCAGATATGGGTGCCGCACTATCCCCATCGGGACCAGGGGAGGCACGCCTTCGACTTCAGCATCGACGGCGTCATCGTCAACCTGTGGGGCAACGATCCGAAACTGCTGGCGCGGGCCCGCCAGCACGTTGAAGCTGCGCTCCGTCAGCACGCCGACAAACAGGTCATGGCGGGCCTGTATCTGAGGTCGGGTCCGGACGGGGGGCGGTGGCTGACCGAAAAAGAGTTTAGAAGCCTGCTCGACCTATACGTCGAACTGCTCAATGACGGAAGGATTGCAGGGCTCCGCGTCTTCGCCGCCTATCAACTGATGGAGCGCCCGGAGTACGTCGATTGGGCCCGGGAAGCGCTCAGCGGCGTGACCTGCCGATAGCCGGCCGCCGCCTGAGGCGCCTTCCACTCTTTCCGGTCCCTGACCCTCAATCGAAAACCTCCCTCAGCCGGCCAGTCTGGACCTCGTAGACGAATCCTCTCACCGGAATTCGGTTGGGGATCCAGGGATGCGATTTCACTTGCTGAATCTGCCGGCGGACGTTTTCTTGGAGATCGCTGAAAGCGTGAAAACGCTCCGGCGTCTCGCTGTCGGCGCCGGTCGCCTCTCGAAGTCGATCCCGAAGCTCCTCATCCTGGAACGTCAACATTCCGCAGTCGGTATGATTGACGACCATCACCTCTTCGATTCCCAGCAAGTGGTGGGAAAGGATCAACGATCGCAGGACGTCTTCGGTCACGATCCCTCCGGCGTTTCGGATGATGTGGGCGTCGCCGGCCTTCAGGCCAAGGGCTTGATCTACCATGAGCCGGGCGTCCATGCAGGCGACCACGGCCAGTTTCCGAGCAGGCAATATGGACAGGCCGCCCAACGAGAAGCGGCCCGCATAGTCTTTGTTTGCCCGAAGAGTTTCGTCAATCACGCCCATGGTTGTACCTCCCTTGCGACCGTCTACACATTGCTGGGGATCTTCACCCTCTCGACTGTCTGATTTAAGTTTTACAGTCCCCGCAGGCGGCCGTCAAGACCCTCGCGGCCGGATGAAAGGCCGCCTTGAATCGATTATTCTCTTCGGGCGATGTTTGCAAACTGGGATGGAGTCGAGTCGGGATCGGAGATCCGCTTCGATTACTGCATCGCCGGCGGGGGTCCGACCGGAATTTCGATCGCGCTCGAGCTGG
>DATKAT010000242.1:0-5110 GCA_035514675.1 Acidobacteriota bacterium
TGCGCAAGTCTTCGGCCACATTCAGGTAGCGGTTCTGGGCCGGGCCGAAGTTCCAGGGTCGGACGCGGGCCGTGAGAACTTCGTAGGGGAGTTCGCTTTCAAAACCGAGGTGAGTGCGGAGATAGTCGTTGGCGACGGCCGTAAAGGGGCCCTGAATGACGGCGTAGCTGGGATCGTATTCGAAAGTTTCGCCGGCCGCATCCGCGTCGACGCCTGTAAAGCGGCTGTCCAGCCGGCCGACGGTCTTCCGCTCGTCCCGCAGCAGCTCCTTGACGAACCGCCGAAGCGGCACCCGCAAGTTGGAGCGTTCGATGAAGGCCGGACTCAGGCCGGTCAGCCTGGACATCGCCGAAGCAATTCGCTGCCGATCCTGAGCCGAAAGGCCGCTCCCCTGCATCAAGGCCGGCGCGTATTCTCCCAGAGCGAACTCCTCCGCTTCCCGGAGGGCCTGTCTGAGGTTCGTCTGCAGCTCCGAGCCGAGTTTGCTGTGATACCAGGCGGCGGCCGTATAGCTCGGCAAAAACAGCGGATAGGGGAGGTCGTTTCCCGTGTCGAAGCGAGCGGTCTGAAAGTTGAGGATTGAGGAAATCAACAGGACCCCGTTCAGGTTCATTCCGTGCCGCTGCTGTAGATGCCGGGCCAATCCGGCGGCGCGCGTCGCACCGTAGCTTTCGCCCGCCAGGAACTTGGGCGAGCCCCATCGCTCGTAGCGTGTGGTGAAGAGCCGGATGAACTCGCCCACCCACTCGATGTCTTCCTCCACGCCGTGAAACTGCTTCGGATCTTCCGAAGGAGCGGAGCGGCTGTATCCGGTGGACGGAGGATCGATAAAGACCAGATCGGTCAGATCCAGCAGGGAATGCTCATTGTCGACGAGTCCGTATGGCGGAGGCAGAGCGTGGCCTTCCTCCTGCATCAGCACCCTCTTTGGGCCGAAAGCGCCCATATGCAGCCAGACCGACGAAGACCCGGGGCCGCCGTTGAAGGAAAACGTCAGCGGGCGAAGTCCGGGATCCTCGATGTTGTTTCGGAAATAGGAGACGAAAAAAACCGAGGCCTTCTGCTCTCCCTGCTCGTTGCGGAGCACCATCGTTCCGGCCCTGGCCGTGTAGTCGACTCGCTGCGCCCCCATGCGCAGGGAATGCTGCGTTTCGGAAATCTGATCCTCCAGCGGCGGCGCCGGCGCCGGCTGTTCTTGAGCCGCCTCCTGGGCTGCAAGCCCGGCTGAAAAGAGCAGAAACAGAAGGCCGCCGGCAACGAAAGCGTTCTTCATGACACCTCTTCTATACATTTCAGTACATCCCATGTCCGCCCACTTTTGGCAAAGGGCATTTTACTGCGGGACGACGCGTTGTGTCGCGAACCGCGAAACGGCGATTGCAGCCCAGGCTACGCGAATGCGAAAACAATGTGCGCCAGGGCGATCGCGCCCGCTCCCAAAACTGCTCCGGCTAGAATGTCCGTCGCGTAGTGATACCGACCGTAGATGGCGCCGTAGATCATAAGCAGGAAGACGGCGGCGGCCAAAACGAAGCCGATGGGCCCCCAGATCCAGCCGCACCAGTAGACGAAGACGATTCCCGTCGAGGTGTGCGAGCTGGGCATGGCGCCTCCCCGGTGAGCCGCGCCCCCCCACATGATGAGTCGAAACAGCGCGGTGACCGGACCGCCCGCCAGCCGCTGCTCCTCGGGCTTCAGATCGCCGCTGTCCACCAGCGCCCAGCGTGGCCCGTGAACCGGATAGAGCGCGAAGCCGGCGTAGGCCAGCAGGTATCCGAACAGGATGGCGAAGCTCATCTGCTCGAAGTCGCGGAACCGCGCCTGCAGGTGGAGGGCGGCCCCGATGGCGGGAGTGTACAGATAGTAGGTGGCGTAGCCCAGGTGGGCGATTTCGCAAAGCAGCGCGTTTCCGCGCCTGGCCCAGTGGAGGGCCGGCTGACCGAACCACTTCGCTTCGAATTCCAGAAGTGCGGAGTCGAAGGAATGGCCGGCGGGATGAATGGCGTCCAAGGTCATGCCGGCCCAGGTGTAGGCCCACCAGAAAAAGAGGATGGGGGCCCACAGCAGGCACAACCGCAGCCAGCCCTCCGGCATCGTGTCGCTCCAAAGCGCATAGACCAGAAGAAACGCGACGATGAAGGCGCCATCGAGAGCCGCCGCCTTGAACCGTCTCTTCCGCAGAACCAGAACCCCATGCGCCAGAGCATAGCCGGCGCACAACAAAAACCCGTAAAGCGTCAGGGTCATAGCGGCGTCCGATCGCGGAAGTCCCGAGCGGGCGCGGGCTTTCGGCAGTCGGTAGAAAATTCCTGTATACTGGCGGTCTTTGGAAATTTGAAGGAGGTTGTCATGGCTCGCAAGTGTCAGCTAACCGGGAAAGGGCCGTTGACCGGAAATAGGGTATCGCACTCGAACAAGAAGACCAAGCGGCGGCAGTTGCCCAATTTGCAGACGAAGCGGATTTACGTTCCGGAGATGGACCAGTGGGTCCGCGTCAAGCTTTCCACCCGCGCGCTTCGAACGGTGACCCGCCAGGGGCTGATGAGCTTCCTTCGCAAAAACGGCTTGACTTTAAAGGATGTCCGAGGATAGGAGGAGACGCAGACGATGAGGGAGAAGATCAAGCTCGTTTCATCCGCCAAAACCGGGCACTTCTATACGACGACCAAGAATAAGCGGAACAATCCGGACAAGATTGAAATCAAAAAGTACGATCCGGTGGTTCGCAAGCACGTCGTTTACAAGGAAAGCAAGCTGAGCTGACGGCCGGGCCAACGGCCCGCGCTCGCGTTTGACAGGGCGGGCTAGACATCTCTCCACGCCCGCCCGTCGGGAAAAGCGTAATCCATCAAGCTGCGGGGCTGCATTTCGATGCTGTAGCCCGGCTTCTGCGGCGCCAGGTAGCGGCCGTTTCGAATCCTCACCGGGTCCAGAAAATGTTCGTGGAGGTGATCGACGAACTCGATCATTCGGTTCTTCATGGACCCGCTTACGCAAAGGTAATCGAACATGGACAGGTGCTGGACGTATTCGCACAGGCCGACGCCTCCGGCATGGGGGCAGACGGGGACTCCGAAGCGTTCGGCAAGCAGCAGGATGGCCAGGTTTTCATTGACGCCGCCTACGCGGCAGGCGTCGATCTGACAGAACCGGATGGCTTCGGCCTGCATCAATTGCTTGAAGACGACCCGATTCTGGCAGTGTTCTCCAGTGGCCACCCCGATCGGATGGAGGGCGCGCGAAATGGCCGCATGGCCCAGGACGTCGTCCGGGCTGGTCGGCTCCTCGATCCAGTGGGGGGAGAATCGAGCCAGTTCCCGCATCCAGGAGATGGCCTGTCCCACGTCCCAGACCTGGTTGGCGTCCATCATCAGCAGGTTGCGGCTTCCGATTTCCTCCCGAATGATTGACGCCCTCCGGATGTCCTGAGGCAGATCGGCGCCCACCTTCATCTTAAAGGCGGTCCAGCCTTCTGCCAGAGCCTCCCGACACAGGCGGCGGAGGCGCTCCTCGCTGTAGCCCAGCCAGGCGGTCGAGGTCGTATAGGCGGGGTATCCGTTTTCCAAAAGCTCGGTCAACCGCTCCTCCAGACCTTCCCGGCGGCGGCGCAGGCGCTCCAGAGACCATTCGGGAGTGATGGCGTCCGTCAGGTAGCGAAAGTCGATCGATTCGACGATCCTTTCGGGTTCGAGTTCGGCCAGCAGTCGCCACAGGGGTCTGCCCTCGCATTTGGCCCACAGGTCCCAGACCGCGTTGACCAGCGCCGCCGTGGCCATGTGAATCGCTCCCTTTTCCGGTCCGATCCAGCGAAGCTGGGTGTCGCTGGTCAATTCCCTCCAGAAATGCCGCATGGAGTCGGTTATTGACGACAGCGTTCTGCCCAGCACCAGGGGCTGCAACGCTTCGACCGCTGCCAGGCAGATCTCGTTTCCGCGCCCCAGGGTGAAGGTCAGGCCGTGGCCCTCCAATCCTTCCGGATGATCCGTCCGCAGGACGACGTAGGCGGCCGAGTAGTCGGGATCCGAATGCATGGCGTCCGATCCGTGCGACTCGCGGGAGGTCGGGAAACGAACGTCGCGAGCGACGATGTCCACGATCTTACAATCCATTGGAGTCCTCGCTGACCTCGATTTGCGTCAAGTTGTCGGTTCCGGCGCTAATCGCCCCTCGGCCAGCAATCGCTCGAAAAGCCGCCCCGTTTCGGCCACTCCGTCGACCATTGGCGTGTGACGAAAGCCGCCCAAAAGCCTCTGCAGACGGGAGTCGTCCAGGTTCGAGGGGAAGGGAAGAATGTTGCCGCGATTCCAGTCGGTTCGCGCATTCGGATAGATTTGCAGGAGCGCATCTACAAACTCTGAAACCGTGACCACGTCATTTCGCAGATTGCATACCACGGCGCCTTCCGGAGAAGCCAGGGCGCTGCCGATGAAAGCTTCCGCCACATCCGCAGCGTACTGTAAGGCGAGAGATCCGTCGAACTGGATCCGGAAAGGGCGTTGGGCCGCAGCCGCCAGTATGGCGCGGGCCAAATCCGAAGTCAGCCCCTGGTCCCGACCTACGCCGTAGACGACCGAGGGGCGCAGGCCCACCGAGGCGACTTTCCAGTCGGCCCAATATACGGCGGCCGACTCTTCATTGGATTTCTTGTAGACGCCGTAAAGAGTCTCGGGAAGACGCCGCTCGGCTTCGTCCAGGGGCCCGTCGCCGTACCGCTGCGGCGGCCCGAATACGGCGACTGAACTCGCGTAAGCCAGCCCTCGGATCTGGTCCGAAAACTTTCTGGCCGCCTCCAGCATGTTGATGGACCCCACGACGTTGACTTGCGCGCCGCGCAGGGGATCGGCCCGACAAAACGGCACCTGAAGGGCAGCCAGGTGAACGATCCGAGTGATGCGCTTCAAGCGGATGACTTCATATAGGGTCTCGCGATCGGTCACATCGAGCTCGACCCAGTCGATCGAGCCCAATTCCTCCGGGTCCATGATCAGTCGCGGTCGAACCGGCGCGCCGGGAAGATCCGAACCCACAACGTCGAAGCCCCTGGTCACAAGCCGCTTTAGAGTCCAGGCTCCCAGACATCCGAAGGCTCCGGTTACGAGAAACTTTTCAT
>DATKAT010000243.1:0-6786 GCA_035514675.1 Acidobacteriota bacterium
CTCAATATGGAACTCAGAACTCAGAACTCAGAACTCAGAACTCAGAACTCAGAACTCAGAACTCAGAACTCAGAACTCAGAACTCAGAACTCAGAACTCAGAACCTTGAACTTTGACCCGAGCGCTAAGCCTTCCGCACAGCCGTACCGGCCACTTTCGTCAGGCGGCCCGGTTTCGCCGCCGGATCAATTGAAGAATGAGGCGCCTGTCGTCCGGACAGAAGCACCCCCAATTCGACCACCTTTCCGACGATCAACACGGCGGGGGATCCGATCTTTTCCCGCTCCGCCTTTCCAACGATTTCCCTCAGGGTCGAGTAGATCTGCCTTTGTTCCCTCCAGGTCCCGGACTGAATGATTGCGGCGGGAGTGTCCAGGGATTTGCCGTGCAGCACGAGTTTTGACACGATGGTTCGCAGATTCTGAAGCGGCATCAGGACCACCAGCGTTTCTGCGCCCTCGGCCAACAGGTCCCAACGGACGGCGTTCTCCGATTCCGGCTCCTGATGCCCGGTCACAACAGCCACAGAAGAGGAATAACGGCGCTGGGTCAATGGAATCCCGGCGCCGGCGGGAACGGCGAAAGCCGAAGAAACGCCGGGCACGACTTCAAAGCGAATTCCTTCGCCAAGCAGGTGCAGCGCCTCTTCGCCGCCGCGGCCGAACAAGTACGGGTCACCGCCCTTGAGCCGGACTACCGACTTGCCGGATCGGGCTCGCCGCACCAGCAGCTCGTGGATCCGCTGTTGTGGAAAGTCGTAATGCCCGCCCTTCTTGCCGACGCTGACCACCTCCGCCTGCGGATTCACCAGCTCGAGAACTCGCGGATCGATCAGCCGGTCGTGCACGACGACTTCGGCTTTGGCCAGCAAGCGGGACGCTTTGACCGTCAGCAGATCCGGATCCCCCGGACCGGCGCCTACCAGAAAGACTTTTCCGATCGAACTCTGGACTACTTTCATAAGGAAAGTTCCTCCCGGCGCCGAAACTCTTCCAGATATCTGCCGAGATGCTTGCGCAGCGCCTGCTCTCCCTGCCAGGCCGTCTCCAGAAAGCCATGTGAAAAGAGGGCGGAATAGAATTTCTTCCGATCGTCGTAGGCCTCCAGGACCTGCTGGACGTGCCGTCTGGTCTCAGCCAGCACTTTCAAAGCCGATTCGAATTCTTCACCGAATTCCGGCTCCAGCTTTCTGCGGAGCCAGGCGGAAAGCCCGGGGCTGCTGCCGGAAGTCGAAATGGACACGATCAGGTCTCCGCGCCGAATGATGGCTGGGACGATAAAGGTGCAGTAATGGGGCTTGTCGACGACGTTGACGAAGATTCGCTTTGAATCGGCAAAGTCCCGAATGATCTCGGCTTCAGCTTCGTCGACGTCGGCCACGATCAGAAAAACGCCATCGGCGTCCCCAGGATCGAAGACGGGCCGTCGGCGAACGCTGGCTCCGGCGGACTGCAACAGCTTTTCCTTTTCGTCCGCCATCGACCCCTGACCGATCAACAGGCAGAGTCGCCCCCGCAGATCCGCATAGAGTGGAAAGAATTTCATGATTTGGCTCCGAATCCATTAAACCCACTACCGGCTCTTCGAGAACCGACAGAAATAAAACCGCATTCCTGGATGTGTCCGCTGAATAAAGAAAGGGGGATCTGGAAAGGATGCGGTCGAACTATTGAATGCGACAGCGACAACAGCCGCAGCAACAGCAATGAGCGCGGAGTTCGTCCGTTCTCGTGGCAGGTCGGGACGCGTAAAGTGTCTGTTGCTGAAGAACCGCTTGTGTAAACATTAGTGATTACTAAGCTACTCAGCGGCGAGGTGAAATGTCAAGGGGAGATTTGCCTCGGATGAATCGAGCCGGCGCGGATGCACGAGCGCAAGCGCTTCGAACGACAAGCAAAACCCAAGTCGGCAACCTGAACGCCCCGGCACGATTGTCGGACCGTGGGGCGGACCGACTCTCACTGAGATGGGCCAGACGCCAATGGTCTGGACTCGACCCGGCGCGAAAGCAGCGCAAACAATTTCCGACTTGAGTGCGCGCTCCGAAAAATCAGACTTGACTTCGACGGCAAAGAGCGCGTACTTTAGAAAGTCAGTCGAAACTTGAGAGCAGGCAAAATGATGAATCGACAATTCAGTCCGAACATCCAGCCCTTTCACTTGGCCTACTCCAAGTACTGTTGTACCTTCCGATAAACCGTTCCCCGAATCTCGCGAAAACCCGGTAAATCTTTTGTAGCGGGCAACCTTTCGCGCAGATTCCTGCCTGAAGACCCTTTGGAGCGAAAAGCACCTGAATTGTGGAGACCCTCATGCAAAAAACACGTCCCGGCCCGGCCGTCCGTCGAAGCGCACCGCTCAGTTGGGACGAAGTGCGTCGACGGAACTCGGTCGAACGGATCAAGTTTGAAAAGCAGCCGTACGACCTGCTGGAAGATCTGCCCCAACTAGTGGAAAGAGAATATGAAGAGATCGCCGAGGACGACGTTCTCCGTCTGCAGTGGTGGGGTTTGTATCACGACAAGCCGAAGGTCGGCGAGTTCATGATGCGGGTCAAAATTCCCGGCGGGGAGGTCAATGCCGCCCAGCTGCGCGCGATTGGCGAGATCTCGCGCAACTTCGGCCAGGACAGCGGCGAAATTACGACTCGGCAGGACATCCAGATTCATTACGTGCGTCTGCCGGCCATTCCCGAAATCTTTCAGCGGCTTGCAAACCGGGGACTGACGACGGCGGGCGCCTGCGGGGACATTCTCCGAAATATTACCGGCTGCCCGGTCTCCGGCATCGACCGCGAGGAACTGTTCGACACGCGTCCGACTCTGAACCATCTGGCCGGCTACTTTTATGGCAACCGCGACTATAGCGACCTGCCGCGAAAGCACAAGTGGACGATTTCGGCATGTCCGTTTCAGTGTAATGGACCGGAGATCCACGATGTGGGCTTGATCGGGACCTTTCAGGACCACTCGCCCGGATTTGCGATCGTAGTCGGAGGAGGTCTCTCCACATTTCCGCGGATCGCGCGGTCCCTTGGCGTCTTCGTGCGACCGAACGAAACTCTGGACGTTCTGAAGGCGATTCTGGACATCTGGAGCAACGACCTGAACTACCGCAAAAGCCGGATCAAGGCTCGCTTCAAGTTCATGGTGGAGGACCACGGACCCGACGCCATCCGCCAGAAGCTGGAGGAATACCTGGGACGCACCCTGACTTCGCTGAGGGAACTTCCGCAGCCAAAGGAACGGAACAATCACATGGGCGTCCACCCGCAGCGACAGGACGGGCTGTCCTACGTCGGCTTTCCCGTATTTCCAGGGCTGTTGAGCGGTCGGCAGATGGTCCGGATCAGCGAGTTGGTCGAGCAATTGGGTCAAAGCGTGCGCTTTACCCGGGACCAGAATTTGATCGTCACGGGGATCGAGGACGAAAACGTCGACGAGGCGATTGCCGGGATGGAAGAGATCGGACTGAGCCTGAAAGTCCACGGGATTCATGGACACAGTATCGGCTGCACCGGCAATCCGCACTGCAACTTCGCCGTCGGCGACACCAAGCCCCGTCTGAAAAAACTGGTGGAGCATCTGGAATCCCGATTCGGTGACGCCGTATCGGACCTGCGTATTCATTTGGACGGATGCCCTCACGCCTGCGGACAACACTGGGTGGGCGATATCGGCATTCAGGGAACCACGGTTCGGATCGACGGTCAGAAGTCTCCTGCCTACGACGTTTTTCTGAGGGGGGGGCTGGGCGCGGACGCCTCGATCGGCCGACCGGTCGGCCGACGCATTCCGACCGGAGAGCTGGACGCCCAGGTGGAGGCGCTGATGCGCGCCTATCTGGAGGGCCGGGGACCCGGCCAGAGTTTTCAGAGCTACTGCAGCGAACGCAGCGACGAGGAACTGGTGAATATTCTGCAGGAAGGGTCCAATTGAAACAGGCAAGCAATCTAAAAGTAGTCGAACAAGCCGTCATGGACGACTATGAGGCGGGAGAGCTGGCCGCCTTATATGAAGTTGAAGAACCCGAAATCATTCTGGAATGGGCCTTTGAACGTTTCGGAACCGAACGCTTTGCGCTCATTTCCAGTTTCCAGATCGAGGCGGTCGTTTTGATCGACATGGCCTGGCGAGTTCGGCCCGACTTCCGCGTCGTAACGGTCGACACGGGCCGGATGCCGCAGGAGACGTTCGAACTGATCGAGCGCGTCGGAGAGCGATACGACATCCCCATCGAGGTCGTCGTTCCCGACTCCAGACTGGTGCAGCGGATGGTGGCCCGCGACGGAGTCAATCTCTTCTTTCGCAGCGTTCCAAAAAGGCTGCTCTGCTGCCACATCCGAAAGGTGGTCCCGCTGATCGGGGTCCTGGATCAGCTGGACGCCTGGGCGACCGGCCTGCGCCGCGATCAATGGGCCACCCGCGGCAACATTCGAAAAATCGATATCGACCACGACCACGGCGGAATCGTCAAGATCAGCCCTCTGGCCGACTGGGACGAAAAGGCGGTCTGGGACTACATTCGAGACAACGACGTCCCCTATCACGCCCTGTACGACCGCGGATACACCAGCATCGGCTGCACGCCCTGCACGCGACAGGTGCACGATGGAGAAGACGCCCGAAGCGGTCGCTGGTGGTGGGAGAAAGGGGCCCCCAAAGAGTGCGGAATGCACTGCCCCGTCGAGACCGGCGGCTTCGAGCATGAGGTGGAGTCGATCCTCGGTGAAGAGGCCGAGAACTTTGTCAACTTTTCCGATTAGGAGGACGATGATGGGGACACCGTTGGACGAAGCGCAGCAGGCATTGATCGTATCCGAGGCGCAAGCATTCTCCGAGCGGGTGCGCTCGCCGGAGGGGCGGGAGGCATACCAGCGACTGGCCCGGGAAGCCGGTTCCGGCCAAGTCTCTGACGATCGCCTCGCGATCCTGGGAAGCCTGCTGGAGGTCGGCCTCGGCACCGGCCGCATTCGAGCGCTGTACGACGCTCACGCCGAAGCGGCCGCCGCAAAGCTGTTTCGCTCAACCCCCCAGGGGCAGGAACGCGCAGCTCAAATCCGCGCAGTGAACGAGGCCCTGGAAGCCCTGCGCGGGCACACCCTCGAAAAGGCGAGCATCACCTCGCGCAGCGCCGGCTCCTTTTCGCTGACATTTCAGACGGAGTCGACAAAGCTCGTGATCTCGTTAAGCCCCGCAGGCGCGGAAATCCGCAGCTTTGAAGTGTCGCTGTAGCGCAGGCTTCCAGCCGGCGATCTCGGAAATGACCGGCAGGGATGCCGGTCCCACTCCGCTTGCAGGGCCGGACTTCAAAACTCCGAACAAACGTCTATACTGGTTGGCGACCCGCGGGGTTTGGCCGGCGCGGCGATTCGAGGCCGCTTCGCCTACAGAGGGAAAGCTTCACCCATCCGAAACGGACGAGACGGCATGCCGAACGCCGAACGAAATGAAGACTGGAAAGGCTGGGCCTGGGTTTACGCTGCCGTCATCATCAACGCCGTACTGATGATGGTTCTGCTCTGGCTTTTTTCGGAACTCCTGACGCCATGACCTGGATCGACTGGACGGTAGTAGCGGCTTATCTAGCCTACGTCGTCTACGACGGCGTGAAGCGCAGCCGCTCCACCGATACGGTCAGAGGGTACTTTCTCGCCAATCGCACGCTTCCCTGGTGGGCTGTCGGCCTGTCGGTGATGGCGACCCAGATGAGCGCCATCACGCTGGTAGGCACCACCGGGCAGGGTTACGCCGACGGCATTCGCTTCGTCCAGTTCTACTTCGGCCTCCCCTTCGCCATGGTCATCCTGTGCGTGACGGTGGTCCCCTTTTTTCACCGCGCCGACGTCTTCACCGCATACGAGTACCTGGAAAAGCGGTTCGACGGGAAGACGCGCACCCTGACCAGCTTCTTCTTTCTCCTTTCCCGAGGCCTCTCCTGCGGGGTGATCATCGCCGCGCCGGCCGTAATCCTTTCGATCATCCTGGGCTGGAATCTGGAGTTGACGGTTCTGGCCATCGGCGCGCCGACGATCCTGTACACCATGCTGGGCGGCGTTCAGGCGGTAACCTGGACCGACGTTAAGCAGATGGCTCTGGTCTTTGTCGGACTGGGCGTCTGCATCTACGTCATTCTGGCCGGAATGCCGTCAGATATTTCCCTGCTGGACGCATTGATGATCGCCGGCTCTTCGGACCGCCTCCGCGCCATCGATTTCTCTTTTGATTTGAACGAAACCTACACTTTCTGGTCCGGTCTGTTGGGCGGACTTTTTCTCATGCTGTCTTACTTCGGCTGCGACCAGAGCCAGGTGCAGCGATACCTGACGGCTCGATCGGAGGGAGAGGGGAAAGTAGCGCTGCTGATGAGCGCTTTCGTCAAGATCCCCATGCAGTTCGTCATTCTCATGATCGGCGCCCTCGTCTTCGTCTTCTATCAGTTTCACGCTCCTCCGGTGATCTTCCATCCCCAGGCCGACGCCCGGCTGCGCAACAGCACGGAGGCCGTCCAATTCGCGCAACTGGAGGGTCGGTATCAGCAGGCCGCCGCCGAACTGCGGAAAGCCGCCGCCGAACTGTCGCGGTCCGGCTACGCAAGCGGCCCGCTGCTCAGTTACCAGCTGGCTCTGGAGGAACGGGAGCGGATCCGAATCCAGGGACTCGGGCTTGCCCGGCGCGCCGAAGGACATGCCTTCAGCGATGTGAACTACATCTTCCCGACCTTTATCACCCAGCACATGCCCGTCGGGATCGTCGGCCTGATGATCGCCGCCATCTTCGCCGCCGC